>NZ_JBFRDQ010000011.1:0-34244 GCF_052113865.1 Allobosea sp. TAB14
CGCCCAGCCCCGGCCCGGTCGGCAGGCTGTAGAAGCCTTCGCGGCAATCCATGTCGCCGGTGAGCAGGCGCCGGTTCGGCTCGAAGATCGAGTGCTGGTATTCGTGACAGCTCACCGCCGAGAGCGCCGCGCTGGCATGCAGGCTCGCCGCCATGAACAGCCCCATGCCGATGGTTGCGTGCGGGATCACTGCGAGATTGTGCGCCTGGGCGTATTGCCCGATGCGCATGAACTCGGTGACGCCCTTATGGCCCATCTCCGGCTGGACGATGGCGCAGGCCCGCCGCGCCACCCGCGGCACGAGATCGTAGACCGTGCGCCATTCCTCGCCGGCCGCGACCGGCGTCGAGACGCGGGCGGCGACATGGGCGAGGCCGTCGACATCCTCGGGCTTCACCGGCGCCTCGGCGAACCAGAGGCCATGCGGCTCCATCGCCCGGATGGCGGAGACGGCCTCCTCGGCGGTGTGGACCCAATGCATGTCGCAGGCGATGCGGGCCTGGGGCCCGAGCCGTTCGCGCAAAGTCGCGATCTCCGCGACATTGCCGTCATCCGCGACGGGCGCCGCGAATTTGAAGCTGTCGAAGCCCTTCGCCTGCCATTCGGCGGCGAAATCGGCGCGCTCGGCCCGGGTGCGCTTGGGCAGGCCCGAGATATAGGCCGGCAGCCGCTCATGCCGCCTTCCGCCGAGCATGGCGACGAGCGGCCGGTCGGCAAGGCGGGCATTCAGGTCCCAGAGCGCGATGTCGATGGCGGCGAGCGCATCGAGATAGAAGCCGCCGGTATAGCCGCGCACCCGCATCAGATCGTAGAGGTCTTCGTGGATCACGACGACGTCCTGCGGCGAGCGGCCGACGACATACGGGCCGAGCAGATCGTCGATGATCGCGATGGCGGCGCCCGGCGCGACGATGCCGTAGGTCTCGCCCCAGCCGACAAGGCCGCCGCTCGTCTCCAGCCGGATCACGACGGTGCGGTCCATGGTCGGATAGACCGTGCGGTTGCCCTTGCGGACGATGTAGCCCTTCTCGTTGATGCTCTCGCCGGGGCGCGGATCGCCGAGATAGACGGTCTCGCGCGGGATGGTCAGCGTATAGACATCGACCTTGGCGACACGCTCAGTCATGGCGCTATTCCGCCGCCTGAAGCGAGGCGGTCGGCGCAAGCAGGTCCGCGATCCGTCCGAGCCAGGCGTCGACCTCGGCCCGGTCGACCGCGTCGAAGGCCGGGAGCGGCGCTCGGCAGATCTGGTTCGACAGGATGCCGCGGCGGGTCAACACGTATTTGGTGAAGGCCATGCGCAGATTGGCCTGGATCAGCAGCAGCGGCAGGGTGCGCATATAGAGGTTGCGAGCCGTCTCGACCGCCCCGCTGCGGAAAGCCCGGTCGAGCGCCGCGTGGATATCGGTGAATTCGGCCGCCGGCATCGCGCCGCAGGCGCCGCGGACATATTCGTCGATGATGTAGCGGGCGCCGCCGCCGCCGATCACGCCCTTCAGATGGGCTGGCTTGCCTTTCAGGATCGCGGTGATCGCCGGCCCGGCGGGAATCGTCTCTTCCTTGAGATAGGTGATGGCCGGGTTGCCGCGGACGATCTCCAGCAGCACGTCGGGCTTGAGATCGGAGCCGCGCGGGGCGGGCGCGTTCTGCAGGACGATCTCGATCCCCGGCACCGCTTCCGCGATCTCGCGGTAGAATGCCGCGACGGCTGCTCCATCGACGCCGACGGATTTCGGCGCCTGGATCATGACATGGCCGATCCCGAGCGCCTGTGCCTGCCTGGCATAGCCGATGGCTTCTGCCGCAGACGGCGCGCTCGCACCCGCGACAACCGGCACACGCCCCGCGACGGTGCGGACGACTTCGCGGAGCAAGATCTCCCGTTCTTCTGCCGAGAGATTGTCGACCTCGCTGGCGAAGCCCGGAAACACCACGCCCGCCGCGCCGGCGCCCAGCGCGAAGGCGGTCACGCGCCCCAGTGCCGCGGGGTCGATCGCGCCACTGGCGGCAAAGGGCGTCGGCAGGACGGGAAGGATGCCGGCAAGTGCTGATGTCATCGGATGGTCCAATATATGGATCAATTGTTTTCTTATTTGGATCTTACGAAGCGAGGCCATGAAGCGTCAAGCGCGGAAATGCCACCGCGCAGCAAGCCGATGCGCCGGCCGGCTGTCCGGCAGCTGTCCATGCGTGGAGCTATTGGCTGGAAGGAGCGCGCAGAACCACCGTCATCCCCGGGTTTGACCCGGGATCCATGCCGGAACGCCTACGGTGGAAGGTTCAGGATGGATTTCGGCTCTCTGCATCGCAGCGGGCGGGATGAGCTGCGCTCCGACGAGAGGGAGCGCGCGAAGGAGCTGCGCGCTCAAGTGCTTATACGTTCAGACGGTCGACCGGCGGGGAGGGCGATTGTTTGGAGATAACGGAGCGTTTGTCGCGCAGCTCCCATCATTCGGGACGAGCCGCTTCAGCGGCGCCGATCCGGAGTCCATCCTGGAACGCGGCGCTCGACGATGGATTCCGGGTTTCCGCTACGCTGCGCCCGGAATGACGGCACATTGTCTGGCCGGAATCAGTCGGTGATCTGGAGGCTTGAGGGCCCTGAACGTGGCGGCCGGACTCAGGCCGCAGCCGTTCGTCCGCCGAGATAGGCGGCACGGATTTCCTCGTTCGACCAGAGCTGGTCCGGCGTGCCCGAAAGCACGAGCTTGCCGGTTTCGAGCACATAGCCGCGATCCGCGACCGAGAGGCCCATCCGGGCGTTCTGCTCGACCAGCAGCACGGTCGTGCCCCGCCGCCTGATCTCGGCGATGATCGCGAAGACCGCCTGGACGATGACGGGGGCGAGGCCGAGCGAAGGCTCGTCGAGCAGCAGGATGCGCGGCTTCGCCATCAGCCCGCGCGCGACCGCCACCATCTGCTGCTGACCGCCCGAGAGCGTCCAGCCGAGCGCATTGGAGAAGCGGCGGATGTCGGGGAAGAGGTCGAACATCTCGTCGGCCTCCCGCTTGATCTCGGCGGTTTTCATGCCGCGCCGGTTGGAAGCCCCGAGCATGATGTTCTCGCGCACGCTCAGGCCCGGAAAGACGCGTCGGCCCTCCGGCACATGGGCGATGCCGCGGCGGACGATCTCTTCGGGCTTCAGCCCGACGATCGACTGGCCCTCGAAGAGGATGTCGCCCGAGGCCGGCTTCGCGAGGCCCGAGATGGCGCGCAAGGTGGTCGACTTGCCGGCTCCGTTCGAGCCGAGCAGCGTCACGACCTCGCCGGCCTCGACGATGAGCGAGACGCCGTCGACGGCTTCGACTTCGCCGTAGCGGACGACGAGCGATTTGAGTTCAAGCAGCGACATCGGGACCCGTCCCCAGATAGGCGGCGATCACATCGGGGTGTTTGAGCACGTCGGCCGAATAGCCGTCGGCGATGCGGCGGCCGAAGTTCAGCACGGTGATGTGCTGCGCGACCTCGCTCACCAGCGTCATGTCGTGGTCGATGATCATGATGGTGAGGCCGCGCGCCGAGATGCGTTTGAGCAGGTTGCGCAGCTCCACCTTCTCCGAAGAGTTGAGGCCCGCGCCCGGCTCGTCGAGCAGGAGCAGGACGGGGTCGCCGGCCAGCGCCCGGGCGATCTCGACCGCGCGCTGATGGCCGTAGGAGAAGCTCGCCACCACCTCGTTGGCGCGGTCTTCCAGGTCGACGAAGGCGAGAGCCGCCCGGGCTCGCGCTACCACGGCTGCGGGATCGTTCGCGACCGGGTTTCCGGGCCGTTCGGCACCGACCATGACGTTTTCCAGTGCCGTCATCGAGCGCCAGAGGCGGATGTTCTGGAAGGTGCGGCCCAGCCCGGCCTTGGTGCGGGCGTGCGGCGGCAGGTTGGTGATGTCCTGCCCGTTGAGGGTGACGGTCCCGGCCGTGGCGCGGTAGAGGCCGGAGAGGACGTTCAGCGTCGTGGTCTTGCCTGAGCCGTTGGGGCCGATCAGCGCATGGACCCCGCCGCGCCTGATCGTCAGATCGACCTCGTCGACCGCCTTCAGCCCGCCGAAATGCTTGGAAAGGCCGCGCACCTCCAGGACGGTCTCGGAGCCCTCGCCGCCGCCCGACAGCGGAAGCGCCAGGCCGGAGCTGACTGGGAGGACGGCGCGCTTGAAGCGGTCGAGCCGGCCGCGCAGATAGCCCCAGATGCCGTCCGGCATGAACAGCACGATCAGGATCACCGCCGCGCCGTAGATGGCGAGATAGAGACCGGGAATGCTCTTGAGGAAGCGCAGCCATTCCGGGATCAGGATCAGCAGCCCCGTGCCGATGACGGCGCCGATCGGCGAGGCGACGCCGCCGAGCAGCACCATGGTGAGGAACACCACCGATTCGGCGAAGGAGAACTGGTCCGGGCTGACATAGGAGAAGCCGCCGGCGAAGAGGCCGCCGCCGATGCCGCCGAGGACGGCGGACAACGCGAAGGCCGTGACCTTGGTCCGGTAGACGTCGATGCCGGCGACGCCCGCGGCGAGCTCGTTGTCGCGCACCGCCCGCATGGCGCGGCCCAGCCGCGTGTCGCGCAGGCGCCAGACCAGATAGCCGAGGATGCCCAGCACCGCGATGCACAGCGCGAGATAGGCCGAGCCGTCGCTGAAGAGAGGCGGGCGCGGGATGGCGCGGACACCGTCGGGCCCCTTGGTGACGGGGATCCAGTTGATCAGGACGAGGGTGACGATCTGCTGAAACGAGATCGTCACCATGGCGAGGTAATGGCCGCCGAGCCTGAGCGTCGAGGCGCCGAGCAGGGCGCCGAAGCCGGCGGCGATGCCCGTGCCGATCAGGAGGCAAACCCAGAAGTTCAGGCCGTAATCGGTCTGGCCGAGGCCGACCGCATAGGCGCCGAGCCCGAAGAAGGCGGCCTGGGCCAGATTGATCTGGCCGCAGAGCCCGAGCACGATCGTCAGGCCGAGCACGGCGACGGCGTAGGTCGTCGCCTGCATCGAGATGTTGAGGATATAGCCGGTCTTGGGGACGACGATGGCGAGCGTCATCGCGACCAGGACGAGCAGGACATAGGCCGGGACGCCCCAGCGCAGGCGGGGGCGGATATCGCCGGCAGTCGCGGTGGTTTCGGTCGTGCTCATGCTTTTTCCGCCACGCGCTCGCCGAAGATGCCCTGCGGCCGGAAGATCAGGAAGGCGATCAAGACCAGGAAGGCGAAGCCGTCCTTGTAGGGCACCGAGATGTAGGCCGCCCCGAAGGTCTCGATGACGCCGAGCGCGAGCCCGCCGATGATMGCCCCGGTCACGTCGCCGAAGCCGCCGATGATGGTGGCGGCGAAGGCTTTCAGCGCGATGGTCGCGCCCATGCCGATCGAGACGAAAAGCACCGGCGCGACGAGGATGCCGGCGATGCCGCCGATCACGGCCGAGTAGATGAAGGTGATCATGATCATCACCGCCACGGGGATGCCGAGCAGCGAGGCCATCTCCTTGTCCTGCGAGGTCGCCTGCAGCTTCTTGCCGAGCAGCGTATGCTCGAAGAACCAGTATTGCAGCGCCACCAGCAGCGCCGTCACGACGATGATGAGCAGATACTGGTTGTCGAGATAGACCGGGCCGAGCATGAAGCCGGGCGTGTCGAACCAGCCCGACAGCACCTCGGGCTCCGGCCCATGGATCGCCAGCGTCGTGTTGGCCATGAAGATCGAGGCGCCGATGGTCGAGATGATGACCGGCAGATAGGTGCGGTGGCGCAGCGGATAGTAGACCGCGCGATTGAAGACCGCGCCGAGCGCCGCCATGCCGAACAATGAGACGATGAAGGCGAGCCAGTAGGGCAGGCCGATCTTGACCGAGAAGACCACCATCAGGAAGGCCGCCACCATGGAGAACTCGCCTTGGGCGAAGTTCACGACGTTGGTGGCCCGGAAGATCAGGACGAAGCCCAGCGCGACCAGCGCATAGACCGAGCCGATGCCGATCCCGGTGAAAAGAAGCTGAAGAACGAGATCCATCTGTCTACCGCGCTGGCGTTGAAGCGATCGGTTCTCCGCGGTGAACGGTTTGGCCGTTCGCCGCGAAAGGCGTGACATGCGATGCGTCGGGCGTTGCCAAGCGGGGCTCGCGATCCGAGCCGCGCTTGGCGGCCGGCTTCCCGGCAGGAGCAGGGAAGCCGAGCAGCCTGCGGATCAGCCGAGATTCGGCGTGAAGTCGATCCGCTTGTCGAACTTGATCTCGCCCTTGTCGTTCTTGACGATGTTATAGCCGTGCAGGCCGTCACCGTTCTTGTCGAAGTTGTATTCGCCCTCGGCGCCCTTGTGGCCGCGGATGGCAAGCATCGCCTCGCGGACCTTGTTGGGCTCGGTGGAGCCGGCCTTGTTCATCGCCATCGCCAGGCAGGTGACGGCGTCGAAGGTCCAGGACGACTGGTTGTCCGGCGCGACCTTCCGCACCTCGCGATAGGCCTTGCCGAAGGCCTTCGAGGCGTCGCTCGAATCCTCGGCATAGTCGGCGACACCATAGGTGTTGTAGAGCGCCGGCCCCGCGAGCTTCAACGCCGAGACGTTGACGATCGACGGCGAGCCGACCCAGGGGATGTTGACGCCGAGCTGGCGCAATTGCCGGGCGAAGATGCCGAGATCGGTCTCGAAGGTGAAATAGGTGCCGAGGATATCGGCGCCGGACTGCCGCACCGCCAGCACGACCGGCGTGAAGTCCTGGCTCTGGTTGGCATAGCCCTGGTCGAGGGCGAGCGTCGCGCCATTGTCGGGCAGGGCCTCGGTCAGCGCCTTGGCGCCGGCCGTGCCGAAGGCATCGGTCGAATGGACGATCGCCCATTTCTTTTTGCCGAGTTCCTTGCTGCCATATTGCGCGATCACCTTGCCCGAATAGGAATCGTTCGGGCGGAAGCGGAAGAGCCAGGGATTGCCGAGCTTGGTCAGGTTCGGGTCGGTGCCGCCGAAGCCCACCGGCTTGCCGATCTTCAGCATGTCGGGCGCCATGGCGTGCATCTGCGTCGAGCGGATCGAGCCGAGGAAGGCGACGATGTCGGGTTGGCTGGCGAGCTTGGAGAAGGCGAGCACCGCACCGGGGTTGGTGGTCTGGTCGTCCTCGAAGATCAGCTCGAGCGGCTTGCCGAGCACGCCGCCGGCCTTGTTGACCTGCTCCAGCGCGATCTTGGCGCCGGTCTGGGCGAAGGAGCCGGATTCGGCGGCCGCGCCTGTCATCGGGACGACCATGCCGATCTTGACGGTGGCGCCCTGGGCGTAGGCACTGCGTATGACGGCCGGAGACACAATGGTGCCGGCAAGAGCGGTCGTGAACCCGCGACGGGTCAGGTGCATCGCTATCCTCCCAATTTAATGGATTAGATCGGATCTAGCCGCCCGATTGCCACCATGATGAATCATCTGCGCGCCGGTCTAAACCGCGTCTCTCCTCATTCTTTAGTCTATGCCGAACCTTGTTCCTTCCGCCCCCGCTGCCGTGATCAGTATGGGCGGATAGCGACCATAGCACCTTTGGAGTGACCGCGTTGAGCAAGCCCATTTTCGTCCTGAACGGCCCGAACCTGAATCTGCTCGGCCAGCGCGAGCCACATATCTACGGCACGACGACGCTGGCCGAGGTGAAACAGCTTTGCGAGGAGAAGGCGCGCACGCTGGGCTACGAGGTCGATTTTCGCCAGACCAATTTCGAGGGCGAGTTGGTCGAGAGCGTGCATCAGGCCCGGCAGGAAGCCTGCGGCATCATCATCAACCCGGCCGGCTACAGTTTCACCTCGGTGGCACTGCTCGATTCGCTCAAGATGTTCGATGGCCCCAAGATCGAGCTGCACATCTCGAACATCCATGCGCGGGAAGCGATCTATCACAACTCGCTGGTCTCCCGCACCGCGACGGCGGTCATCGCCGGGCTGGGCGTCGCAGGCTACGCGCTCGCCATCCAGGCTATGGCGGGGCTCGTCGAGCGGAAGTAGGGGCCCGCAAGACGGCCAGATCGCCGGTGCTTCAGCGCCGCAGCATGCCCAGCACGGCCGCCACGGTCATGCTGCGGCGCCGGGCAAGGGCCTCCGGCTCGCACATGTCATAGCCGAAGACTTGGCCGACCGTCGCCCGATGCGAGACATTGTAGATGCTGAGCGCGCTGATCGTCAGGGAGATGTCGAGCGGCTCCAGGCCGGGCTGAAACAGCCCTGCCGCGACACCACGCTCGTAGATGCCGCGGGTCACCTCGACGACGGAGCTGTTCAGGCCGGCGATGGTGCGCGAAGCCTTGAGATTCCGGGCATGATGCACGTTCTCGACCATCACCATGCGCACGAAATCGGGGTTCTCGACATGGTAGTCGAACGTGGCTTCCGCCAGCCGCGCCATCGCCTCGACCGGCGGCAGCGAGCCGAGATCGAGGCTGCGCTCGAAACTGCGGATGCCTTCATACATGGTTTCGAGGACGGCGCGGTAGAGCCCCTCCTTGTCGCCGAAGTAATAGTAGATCATCCGCTTGCTGGTCGCGGTCTTGGCCGCGATATCGTCGACCCTGGCGCCGCTCAGGCCGTTCTCGACGAATTCCGCGCGAGCGACCTCGAGAATGTTGCGGCGCACCCCTTCGGGATCCTGGGTCCAGGAGGCCTGGCGCCGCTTTTCGCGCGTGGTGATGACCGGGCTCGTCACGCTGCCGCTCTTGTCGAGCGAGCGTGACGGCGAGGGCCGGCCACGATGAAATGAACGGGGCGGTACATTGCGCTTGACCAATTGAACTAGCCGGTACATTTATCACTTCGCTGCGATGGTGCAAGCTGCGCGGTGTCCGGTGCCCGACAAGAGGCGCCGTCAGGGAAACGCCACGGATCGACCCAAAGAAGGTCGGCCGCCCAGGGAGAGAGAATGAACTACAAGCTCGACTTCACGCCCGTGATCGAGGGGCTGCCGGACCTGTTGCTGGCGTGCCTCGGCACCTTCGGTCTCGCTCTGGGCGGTATGGCGCTGGCGATCGTGATCGGTGTCGGTGGCGTGATCCTGCGCGATTCCCGCTTCGCTCCCGTGCGTTGGCTGATCAAGGGCTTCGTCGAGCTGGTCCGGAACACGCCGTTCCTGGTGCAGATCTTCTTCATCTATTTCGCGCTGCCGCTGGCGGGTGTCCGGCTCGATCCGACGCCGACGGCGATCATCGCGCTCGGTCTCAATGGCGGCGCCTACGCCATCGAGATCATCCGCGGCGGCGTGCAGTCGATCAGCAAGGGCCAGATCGAGGCGGGGCTCGCGCTCGGCCTGCACAAGGCCCAGGTCTTCCGGCTGATCGTGCTGAAGCCGGCGCTGCGCGCGATCTTCCCGTCGCTGACCAGCCAGTTCGTGCTGCTGACCCTGTCGACCAGCATCTGCTCGGCGATCTCGGCTTACGAGCTCACCTCGGTGGCGCAGCGGATCGAGTCCGACAGTTTCCGCTCCTTCGAGGTCTACGGCACGATCACGCTGTTCTACCTCGTGATCTCCTGGGTGATGATGCGCTTCTTCGACGCGATCTCGACCCGTTACTTCAGCTATCCGGTGAAGTGAGGGCGCGATGGGATCGAACGAATTCCTCTTCCTGCTCACCGGTCTCAAATGGACCGTGCTGCTCTCGCTCGTCGGCTTCGTCGGCGGTGGCGTGTTCGGGCTCGCGGTCGCGCTGCTGCGCACCTCCGGCATCGCTCCGCTCGAACGGGGTTCGAGGAGCTACATCTCGCTCTTCCAGGGCACGCCGCTCCTGATGCAGCTCTTCGTGGTCTATTACGGGCTTGCCCTGGTCGGCTTGAAGCTCGATGCCTGGGTCGCCGTCGCGATCGGCTTCACGCTGCATGCCAGCGCCTATCTCGGCGAGATCTGGCGCGGTTCGATCGAGGCCGTGCCGAAGGGGCAGACCGAGGCCGCCAAGGCGCTCAGCCTGCATTACGTCTCGCGCATGAAGGACGTCATCCTGCCGCAGGCGATCCGCATCTCGCTGCCGGCGACGGTCGGTTTCCTGGTCCAGCTCATCAAGGGCACGTCGCTGGCCGCCATCGTCGGCTTCACCGAGCTGACCCGGGCCGGCAACATCATCTCCAACCAGACCTTCAAGCCGCTGCTGGTCTTCGGGATCGTCGGCATCCTGTATTTCCTGATCTGCTGGCCGCTCTCGCTCTACGGATCRCATCTGGAGCGCCGCATGGCCGTCGCATCGCGCTGAGGCCGACAACACGTTCACCGCAGAAGCCCAACCACCAACGACAGAGGGAGAGAAACATGACCAAGACCACACGCCGCAGCATTCTTGCCGCCGGTGCCGCTGCGCTCGCGCTGCCCGCGCTGCTCGGCAGCCCGGCCCAGGCCATCACCCCGGCCGAGATCAAGGCCCGCGGCAAGATCATCGTCGGCATCCAGGGCGACAACCCGCCCTGGGGCTTTGTCACCAGCGCCGGCAAGCAGGACGGCCTCGACGCCGACATCGCGACGCTCTTCGCCAAGGAACTCGGCGTGCAGGTCGAGTTCGTGCCGCTCGAGGTCAACAACCGCATCCCGGCGCTCACGACGGGCCGCGTCGACGTGCTCTTCGCCACCATGGCGATGCTGCCGGAGCGTGCCAAGGCGGTGCAGTTCTCGAAGCCTTACGTCGCCAATACCATCGTGCTGATCGGCCCCAAGAAGGACAAGATCACCACCAACGAGGATATGGCGAAGTACACCATCGGCGTCGCCAAGGGCGCGGCGCAGGACACGCAGGTCACCAAGAATGCCCCCTCCGGCACCACCATTCGCCGCTATGACGGCGATGCGCCCTCGATCCAGGCGCTGGTCTCCGGCCAGGTCCAGGCGCTYGGCGGCAACATCTTCTACATSCAGCGYATCGAGCAGGGCCGGCCGGGCGAGTTCGAGAACAAGCTCGAATTCCAGAACCTCTACAACGGCGCCTGCACCCGTCTCGGCGAGAAGGAGATCAATGCGGCGATCAATACCTTCATCGACAAGATCAAGGCCAATGGCGAGCTGCAGAAGGTCTACGACAAGTGGATGAAGGTKCCSGTSCACAAGTTCCCSGACAGCCTCGAAGGCATCWCCTTCWCCGCRAGCTGAACCAGCACTGATCGGGAACAGGGCCATGAACCAGCCTGCCGCGCAAAACACCGCCGCGACGGACGCCATGATCGCCATGGCGCATGTCGAGAAATGGTATGGCGACTTCAAGGCCCTGACCGACATCAACCTCGCGGTCCGCAAAGGCGAGCGCATCGTGCTTTGCGGGCCGTCGGGCTCGGGCAAGTCGACGCTGATCCGCTGCATCAACCATCTGGAGAGCTACCAGAAGGGCGAGATCAGGGTCGGCGGTACCAGGTTGGGCGACGATGCCAGGACGATCGACGCGGTGCGTCGCGAGGTCGGCATGGTCTTCCAGCATTTCAACCTGTTCCCGCACATGACCGTGCTGCAGAACTGCATGCTGGCGCCGATGCGCTCGCTCGGCGTGAGCAAGGCCGATGCCGAGGCCACCGCCCGCAAGCTGCTCGGCCGCGTCAAGATTCTCGAACAGGCGGAGAAATACCCGGCGCAGCTCTCGGGCGGCCAGCAGCAGCGCGTCGCGATCGCGCGCGCCTTGTGCATGAAGCCGAAGGTCATGCTGTTCGACGAGCCAACCTCGGCGCTCGACCCCGAAATGGTCAAGGAGGTGCTCGACACCATGATCAGCCTCGCCGAGGAGGGCATGACCATGATCTGCGTCACCCATGAGATGGGTTTCGCCCGGCAGGTGGCGAACCGGGTCATCTTCATGGCCTCGGGCGCGATCGTCGAGGAAGCGCCGCCGCAGGAATTCTTCAGCAATCCGCGCCATGAACGGACGCGCCAATTCCTCGGCGAAATCCTGCACAAGCACTGAACCTCTCAGAACCAGCAACGGACCGCGATCGATGTCCCGTCTCGTCTATGTCCTCAACGGACCGAACCTCAATCTGCTCGGCAAGCGCCAGCCGCATATCTACGGCCACGAGACGCTGGCCGATGTCGAACGCGACTGCCGCAAGCTGGCGGAGGAGCTGAAGCTCGAACTGCGCTTCCACCAGTCCAATCGCGAATACGAGCTGATCGACTGGATTCATGAGGCGCGCGAGGACGGCGCCGGCATCGTCATCAACCCGGCCGCCTTCACCCATACTTCGGTCGCGCTGCTCGATGCGCTCAACACCTTCGAGGGGCCGGTGATCGAATGCCATATCTCGCAGGTGCATAAGCGCGAGGCCTTCCGCCACCATTCCTATGTCTCGATGCGCTCCGACGGCGTGATCGCCGGCTTCGGCACCCAGGGCTACCAGCTGGGCTTAAGGCGCATCGCGAAGCTCATCGACGACGCAGCCAAGTGATGGCGGGCAGGCACGGATTCCAACGGAATTGAGCATGGCACCGGTCAAACTCGCAGTCATGGGCGCCGGCCTGATCGRCCGACGTCATGCCGAGCATGTCGCGCGGGAGCCGGGCGCGCTGCTTTCGGCCATCGTCGACCCCTCCGAGGTCGGGCGCGATCTGGCCGAACGGCTCGGCACGCGCTGGCATCGCAGCCTCGGCGATCTGATTGCCGCGGACAGGCCGGAGGGCGTGATCATCGCGACGCCGAACCAGCTCCATGTCGAGAACGGGCTGGAAGCGATCGAGGCCGGCATCCCCGCCATTGTCGAGAAGCCGCTGGCCGACGATCTTGCCGGCGCGGCCCGTCTCGTCGCAGCCGCGGAGCGGGCTGGCTTACCGCTGCTGACCGGTCATCACCGCCGCTACAATCCGATGATTGCCAAGGCGAAGGAGATCGTCGAGAGCGGCCGGCTCGGCCGGGTGCTCGCGATCCAGGGCCATTTCTGGCTGATGAAGCCGGACGACTATTTCGAGGTCGGCTGGCGCCGCGAAGAGGGGGCAGGGCCGATCCTGCTCAACCTCATTCACGACGTCGATCTCTTCCGCCATCTCTGCGGCGAGGTCGTCTCCGTGCAGGCGCTGAGCTCGAATGCGGTGAGGGGGCACGCGGTCGAGGAGACGGCTGCGATCCTGCTGCGCTTTGCCAACGCCGTGCTCGCGACCGTCACGGTTTCCGACACCATCGTCGCGCCCTGGAGCTGGGAGCTGACGACCGGCGAGAACCCGGCCTATCCGCAGCAGGACCAGTTCTGCTACCAGATCGGCGGGACGCATGGTTCGCTCACCATCCCACAGCTCGAAATCTGGTCGAACCGCGACAAGCGGAGCTGGTGGGAGCCGCTTGTGCGCGAGCGCGTTCCCGTCGTTCCGGACGACCCGCTGGCGCGCCAGATCCGCCATTTCTGCGATGTGATCCGCAACGGCGTCGCACCGATCGCCTCGGGCCGCGAGGGCCTTGCCACGCTCACCGTGATCGACGCCGTCAAGCGGGCGGCCCGCTCGGGCGAAACCGTCGTCCTCACCGAGCCGGCGGCGAGCGCAGCATGATCACCGGAACCACACGGCTCATCGCCCATCTCGGCTACCCGACCGAGAGCTTCAAGGCGCCGATGATCTACAACCCCTATTTCGAGCGCGAGGGGATCGACGCCGTCGTCGTGCCGATGGGCTGTCGGGCCGAGGACTATCCGGACTTCCTGAAGCTGGTCTTCCGGCTTTCGAATGCCCATGGCGCGCTGGTGACGATGCCGCACAAGGTCACCACGACCGGGCTCGTCGACGTCCTGCTGCCGACGGCGGCGATCGCCGGCGCCTGCAACGCCGTGCGTCGCGAGGCCGATGGCCGCCTGACCGGCGAGATGTTCGACGGCGAGGGCTTCGTGCGCGGCGTGCTGCGCAAGGGGCGCGCCATCCCCGGCAAGCGGGCGCTGGTGCTGGGCGCCGGCGGCGTCGGCTCCGCCATTGCTGCGTCTCTCGCCAAGG
This sequence comes from Allobosea sp. TAB14, assembly GCF_052113865.1. NCBI lineage: Bacteria > Pseudomonadati > Pseudomonadota > Alphaproteobacteria > Hyphomicrobiales > Alloboseaceae > Allobosea > Allobosea sp. TAB14. The sequence goes on from NZ_JBFRDQ010000011.1 coordinate 13,871, forward strand.
CCGGCGTCAGCGAGCTCGGCCTCTACGACATCAACGCGGCCGCAGCCAAGGCGCTGGGCGCGCGGCTTGCGCGCTACTATCCCGCGCTCGGCGTGTCCCTGGCATCCAATGATCCTGCCGGCTTCGACATCGTCGTCAATGCCACGCCGCTCGGGATGAAGCCGGGCGATCCGCTGCCGCTCGACATCGCCCGGCTCGATGCCGCGACCTTCGTCGGCGAGGTGGTGATGGCCGAAGAGATCACGCCGTTCCTCGCGGCGGCGCGTGCGCGTGGCTGCGAGGTCCAGGTCGGCAAGGACATGCTGTTCGAGCAGATCCCCGCCTATCTGGAATTCTTCGGCTTCCCCTCGACCACGGCCGAGGATTTGCGCAGCGTCGCCCGGCTCGGCTGAGTGCGTCCCTTCCATCTCCAATGTTGACTCTGACGGCGCCGTCGCGGCTGCGGCTGCCTGTCAGGCTGGAAGTCGGACGGTGCTGCCGCTTTCGGACGCCGTCTTGACGGCGAGCGTCGCCTCCAACGTGCGCAAGCCGTCGCGGCCGCTGATGATCGGCTCTTCCTCGCGCAGGGAGACGGCGGCGAAATGCCGGGCCTGGCGGCGATAGGAGCTCTCGGCGCTGATGGCGAGCTTGTCCTCGCTCAATTCGCTGAGCCAGCCGGGCTCGCCCGCGCCGCGATAGCTGAAATGGCGGACATCCGGCAGGGTCAGCGAGCCTTCCGAGCCGGCGAAGACATGGGAGGAAACCTTCTGGCGTTTCAGCTTGTCCGCCGTGTCCGACATCTGGTCGAATTCACCGGAGGCCAGGTCCCAGCTGAAGGGCGAGGCCGCCGTGTCGGAGAGGCTGATCGTGCCGAGCGCGCCGTTGCGGAAGCGCAGCAATACGGCGGCGGTGTCCTCCACCGGGAAGCCACGTACCGTCGAAGAGCTCAGCGCCTGCAGGCTGTCGATTTCGCCGAAGACATAGCGGATCAGGTCGATCTCGTGGATCAGGTTGATCAGGATCGGGCCGCCGCTCGCGGTGTCGCGACGCCAGCCGAGGTTGAAATAGCTCTCCGGCTTGAGCTGCGTGTAGATCACGGTGGCGATGGCCGGCTTGCCGATGAGGCCGTCCGCTATGGCCTGGCGCACCGCCCGGACCGCCGGATTGTGCCGGCGGTGATGGCCGACCAACACCGGGACATTTTTCGCCTCGGCGGCATCGCAGAGCCGGCGCGCCGCCTCGACGCTTTCGGCGATCGGCTTCTCGACGAGAACCGCGATGTCGCGGGCGATGCAGTCGAGCGCCATGGGGACGTGCTGGTCGTTGGGCGTGGCGATGACGACGCCGTCAAGGCGTTCGGCCTCGATCATCGTGCGATGGTCGTCATACGCTTTGACGTTGCGGCTGGCCGCATGGTCGCGTGCGGCCGGCGTGGGATCGGAGATCGCGACGACCTCGGCATTGTCCGTCTCCTGCAACACCGCAAGATGGGTCTTTCCGATCGTGCCGAGGCCGATGATCCCGATCCGTGCGCGCGCCATGATGTCCTCCGATGTGATCTGTGAACTTGAAGGTTGGGAAACGATTGCAGCCCACGACGGCCCTTGCATGGGCGGTCCGGACAGGGAGCCTAAGCGGCCGCTAGACGATCCTGACCGTCCGCACCCGGACGATACCGAGCTTTGCCGTCCCCTCGGACATTGCGGCGATCTGCAGCGCGGCTCGGTCCGCGCCGGCGACGTCGCTGAAATAGAGATGGAAGAAGCTGTCGACCCGCTGGCTCGCCCCCTCGGAGCCAGGGCGCGGGATCGTCGAGGCGACATCGTCCCGGATGGACTGGACAAAGCCCGGCAACCGCCGCAACGCGGTCTCGATAGGCTCCAGCCCGGCCCGGTCGCCGCCATGCGCCGCAAGGACGATGAGCTTGCCTTGCTCCTCGGCCATGCGGATGCTCGAAGCTCCGATCACGTAGCCGGTGGTGTTCCCGAGAAACTGCGGCTCGTCGGCCCTGACGGCCCGCACCGTCTCGGCGGTGAAGGCCTTGTCCATGGCGGCGGCATCGTCGAACCCGAGCTCCACGATGCCGCTGATGCGGAAAGGCGCAGGCTCGTACACCGCCTCGACATGGTTCTGCACATAGCTGCGGATGGCGGGGAGGCGGGCGACCAGCGGCCCATGCCGCTCCTGCCAGTGATGCGAGAAGAAGGCCGGATCGTCGCCGGGCCTCTTTTCGAGAATGGACATGCGTTTGAACATGGCATGGTCCTCATGCCGGGAGAGGCCGAGGCCTCTCCCGCGTAGCCGCCTCAGGCCGCCACGGATTCATCGGCCTGGACCACGCCGAGCAGCCTGGCCTGCAAGGCATGATCCTTCTCGAGATCGCCGGCGTCGCCGGCGAAGGCGATGCGGCCGTTGACCAGGACCACGGCCCTGTCGACGATCGGCAGCACGGTCTCGGCATGATGCTCCACGATGACCATCGCGACCTTGCCGCGCAGCTTGACGAGCGCCGCCATCACCTCCTCGACGACCGCGGGGGCGAGCCCCTCGAAAGGCTCGTCGAGCAGGACGAGCTTGCTCGGCACGACGAGGGCGCGCGCGATCGCGACCATCTGGCGCTCGCCGCCGGAGAGGTTCTCGGCCTTGGCCTTCTGCCGGGCGCGCAGGCGCGGGAAGAGCTCGAAGCACTGCTCGATGCTCAAGCCCCCGGCGCGCTGGGCGATCTGCAGGTTCTCGACCACCGTCAGGTTGGGAAAGAGCCGGCGCCCTTCCGGCACCAGCGAGATGCCGAGCCGATTGATCTCGTAGGGCTTGCGCGCGCCGATATCCGTGCCCGCGAAGCTGAGTGAGCCTGCGTCCAGCGGCAACGTGCCGGTCAGCGCCCGCAGCAGCGTGGTCTTGCCGACGCCGTTGCGGCCGAGCAGGGCGATTGCCTCGCCTTCATGGACCGTGATGTCGACCCCGTTCAGCACCGTGCTGCCGCCATAGCCGACGGCCAGCCCCTTGGCTTCGAGCAGGGGCTTGCCAGCGGCATGCGCCTTCCGCTCGATCGCGGGCGGCGCCTTGGCCTCGCCCTTGGCTGTGCCGAGATAGGCGGCGATCACCTCCGGATTGCGCGCGACCTCGGCGGGCTTTCCGTCGGCGATCATCCGGCCCTGGTGCAGGACGGAGATGCGGTCCGAAATCGCCAGAACCCGGTCGATATCGTGCTCAATCAGGAGCACGGCGTGCTTCTTCGACAGGTTGCGGATCAGCTCCGCGACGATCTGCCGGTCGGCCTCGGCCAGCCCGGCGAGCGGCTCGTCGAGCAGGAGCAGCTTGGAATCGATCGCGAGCGTGACGGCGATCTCGAGCAGGCGCTTGGCGCCGTGCGGCAGGTTCATGCAAGGCTCCGCCGCCCGGTCTGCGAGCCCGACCGCATCGAGGATCGACCATGTCCGCTCGTTCAGCGGCGCGATGTCGTGGGCGTCCCTGAAAAAGCCGAGCGCGCCGTGCCGCTGCGCCTGAACCGCGACCCGGACATTCTCGAAGACCGAGAGGTTCGGGAAGATCGAGAGGATCTGGAAGGAGCGGCTGATGCCGAGCCGGGCGCGGGCATACATCGGCAGCTTCGTGATGTCCTTGCCCTCGAACAGGATCGTGCCTCCGCTCGGCGGCAGGACGCCGGTCAGCATGTTGTAAAAGGTGGTCTTGCCGGCGCCGTTGGGGCCGATGATCGAGTGCAGCACGAAGGGGCGCACCTCGAGGTCGATCTCCTTGGCGGTCACCAGGCTGCCGAAGCTCTTGCTCAGCTTGCGCGTTTCGAGCACCGGTTTGTCAGGGTCCATCGCCTGGGCCGTGCTCTCATAGGGCTCGATCACGGCGGGGCGCGGCGGGATGGTGTTGCGGGTCAGCGTCCAGCGCTCGTTGCGGCGCAGGCGCTGCACCAGTCCCTGAATGCCCTCGGGGGAGAAGAGCGCGAAGACGATGATGATCGGCGCGAAGATCAGCCACCAATTCTCGGTGATGGCGGAAAGCCGGTTCTCCAGGACGATGAAGGCGATCGCACCCCAGAGCGGCCCGAGGAAATGATGCACGCCGCCGAGCACCGTCATCAGCAGCGAGTCGCCGGCGCGCTGCCAGCCGAGATTGTTGGCATAGACGCCTTGCAGCATCAGCGTCAGCAGGGAGCCGGCATAGCCGACGAGGCCGGCCATCATGACGAAGGCGAGGAGCTTCACCAGATAGGTGTTGTAGCCGAGGCTGCTGGCCCTCTGCTCGTTGTCGCGCACCGCCTGCAGGACGCGGCCGAACGGCGCATGCACCAGCCGCCAGAGGAACCACATGGCGAGCAGCACCGTCGCCAGCGCGAAGAGATGGAACTGCATCTCGGTGTGGAAGCTGGTGCGGGGCACGCCCTGAAGGCCGTTCTCGCCGCCGGTCACGGCCGTCCATTTATAGGCGACCTCGAAGGCGATCTGCGAGCAGGCGAGCGTCAGCAGCGAAAAATAGAGGCCGCGCCGGCGCAGGATCAGCGCGCCGAGCACGGCTGCCAGCGCCATCGAAAGCAGCACGGAGAGGAGCAGGGCCGCGATGTCCTGCTTGACCGGCCCGAGAAGCAGCAGGGCGGCGAAGTAGCTGGCGCAGCCGAAGAAGACGGAGGCTCCGAAGGGCACCAGCCCGGTATAGCCGACGAGCAGGTTCACGCCGGCGCCATAGAGCGTGTAGATCGCGATCTGGGTGATCAGGTTGACTGGGGCGCCCTGGGCCATCCAAGCCAGGGTGAGCCCTGCGAAGACGATCGCTATCCAGAGGATCGGGCTGGTCAGGATGGAGCGGAGTCTCATTCGAACCTCTCCCAGCGCTCGCCGAACAGGCCGCGCGGACGGATGAGCAGGATGGCGGCCATCAGCACGTACATCGCGGCGCCTGACCAGACCGGGGCGAACTGGATGGTCATGGCCGTGGTGATGCCGACGAGAAGGCCGGCGATGATCGCGCCGGAATAGGAGCCGAGCCCGCCGATGGTGACGATGACGAAGGCGGGCATGATGGCGCCTGAGGCCATGCTGGGGATGACCGTCCAGAGCGGCCCGGCCAGCATGCCGGCCAGCCCCGCCAGCAAGCAGCCGATGCCGAAGACGCCGGAAAGCACGATCGGCAGGTTGATGCCGAGCAGGCCGACCATTTCGGCATCGCGCGAGCCGGCGCGGATGATCCGCCCGAAGGGCGTGAAGCGCAGGAAGGCCCAGAAGCTGATCAGCGCCAGCACCGTCACGATCAACACCGTCATGCGGTATTTCGTGATCAGGATCGGTCCGTATTCGACGAAGCCGGAGAGGATGGCCGGCGGGCTGAACGGAACCGGGGCGCCGCCGAAGATGAGCCGCAGGATCGCTTCGGCCAGTAGGGCGAGCGCGAAGGTCAGGATCAGGCCGAGCAGCGGCTCCTTGCCGTAGAGCTGCCGGATCAACGTCATCTCGACGACCATGCCGATGGCGCCCACGATGAGCGGCGAGAGCAGGGCGGCGGGCCAGCCGAAATCACGGGCGAGCACCAAAGCGAGATAGGCGCCGATGGCGAAGAACGAGCCGTGGGCGAAGTTCACGATACCCAGCATGCCGAAGATGATCGACAGGCCGATCGCGATGAGAACGTAAAGAAAGCCCAGGATGAGGCCGTTCACCGCCTGGGAGATGATCATGTCGAGCATGGCATGGCCCCTCCCGCGCCGGCACGGATCGGGCTGCCGGGCGGGGAAGGCGCCACGTCAAAGACGTGGCGCGGAATGAGAGGGTCGCGAGAGCCGCGGTTTCGCCGGGTTGCCGCGGCTGGCCGACGGCGCCTTGGAGCGGGATGCGAAAAAGCGGGAACCGGTTTTTCGCGAGAATCCTGCTCTGGCTCCTTGGTGAGAGACGGATTCAGGTTCCGGCTCTAGAGGCTATCCATCTTGCAGGCGCTGTCGGCCGCCGATCCGAAGGCGGCGTCGATCTCGGCGACTGTCTTGGGCGCGTTCTCGAGCACGTCGACATAGTCCCACTTGTCGGTGATCTTGTCCTTGACCTTGCAGATGATGGTGCGCCGCTTCATCTGATGGTCGAAGTCGCGATAGCTGACGTCGAGGTCGCCGTCCTTCACGTGCCAGGTTTCCAGGGCCTTGACGATCGCGGCCGGCTCGGTCGACTTCGCGAGCTCGATCGATTCCAGCAGGGAACGCATGCCGAACCAGCCCATCCAGGCCTTGTCCGGCGGCGGCTGGTTGAATTTCTTCATGTAGGCGTCGGTGAAGGCCTTGTCGTCCTCGGTGTTGGCCGGGTTCTTGTAGTACCAGACCATGGTGTAGATGCCGGTCGCGGCGTCCGGGCCGACGCCCCAGATATCGGTGTTGCCGATCGAGATTTCGGCGAAGGGAATCTTGCCCTTCATGCCGAGCTCGTTCCACTGCTTCAGGAAGGTGGTCAGGTCGCTGGCGGAAAGGCCGCCGACGACGACGTCGGGCTTGGCGGCCCGGATCTTGAGGATGAAGGACGAGTAGTCGGGCGTGCCGACCGGCACCTCGTCGGCGCCGACGATGGTACCGCCGTTCTTGGCGTTGAAGTCGGTGAAGCTCGCCTTGATGTCCTGGCCGAAGGCGTAAGCCGCCGTCAGCGTGTACCAGCGCTTGCCGAGGCCCATGCAATAGGGGGCCAGGACCTTGGTGTGGACGTCGACGGGCGGTTGCAGCCGGAAGGTGTATTTGTTGCAGAGCTTGCCGGTGAGATCGAGCGCGGCGGCGTTGGCCGCGACATAGGGAATCTTGGCCTTCTTGGCGACGGCGGAGATGGCCAGCGCGAAGGAGCTCTGGGCGCCGCCGATGAGCGCGCAGACCTTGTGCTCGTCTATCAGCCGCTGGGCGTTGAGCTGGGCGCCTTGCGGGTTCGGCTCGTCGAGCCAGATGATCTCGAGAGGCCGGCCGAGGAGCTGGTTGTTGCGCTGCTCAGCTGCGAAAAGACCGCCCTGCGCGAGGAAGGTCGACTGGTCGACGATGGCGCCGGTCTTGGCCCAGATCATCCCGATCCGGATCGGCTCGGCCGCGGCGGCATTGCCGATATAGGGCATGCCGAGCTTGCTGCTCGCCAATTRCGTCGCGGCGAGGCCGCCGGCTCCGAGAAGGAGCGAACGGCGCGAGGTGCCGGCTCCCCTTCCGCCATTCCCGTTGCGTTGGGTCATCAGGTCTCCTCCGGGTGTCTTCTTGGGGCGCCGTCTTTCGGGTCGCTCGCGGTAGCGGTATCGTAAACTGGAATAAAAGTCCAGTTTGCGGTACCGGTCTTCAAGTGGTGCTCCGGTCAATAAAAAATTCGATCTTTTACAAGATGTTAGGGCGTTCTTGCCGATGGGGTGGCGGTGAACGGCCCGGCCGRGCATTTGTGAAGAGAGCCCGGCCTCCTCTATCGTGACCCTTCAACGCTGTCGGAGACAATGATGCCCAGGACAAAAGAAAAAGGGGCGGGGCCGGATGGCATTCTCAAACGCACCCTGCGGATCCTGGAAATCCTTTCCAACCATCCGGGCGGCATGCCGTTCTACGAGGTCGCCGACGCCATCAAGATTCCGCGCAGCGCGACCCATCGCCTTCTGGCAAGCCTGGTCGAGGAGGGCTATGTCCGGCAGGAGCGCGATTTCGGTTCCTACGTTCTGACGGCGAAGGTCGCCTCTCTCGGATTGCGCTATTTGCAGGCGCACGGCATCACCGATCTGATGCAGCCGGTGCTCGACCGGCTGGCGCAGGACTGCGGCGAGCTCGTCCGGGTCACGATCCTGGACGAGGACCGGCTGATCTTCGTCGCCAAGGCGCAAGGCGCGCGCGGCGGGCTGCGCTACGATCCCGACGCCGGGCAGGAGGCGAGGCTGTCCTGCTCTTCTTCGGGGCTGGCATGGCTTTCGACCAAATCGGACGAGGAGGCCATCGCGCTGATCGAGAAGCAGGGCTATGGCTCGCGCGAGGAATACGGGCCGAACGCGCYGCAGACGGCACAGGCGGTCCGCCGGCGGCTGCGCGAGGCGCGATTGCTCGGCTACGCCGTCACCCAGCAGACATTCTCGCAATGGATGAACGCCATCGCCACGCCGATCCGTGCCTCGCTCGACGGTCGCGTCACCGGCACGATCAGCATCGCCGGGCCGTTCATCCGGCTGACCGAGGAGCGCATGCAGCAGCTCGCGCCTCTGCTGGTGGCGGCCGCCCAGGAGCTCGGCCAGCTCGGCCCGACGGTGCGCCTGCCGGTCGAGAAGCCGGGCGAGCCGCGCCCGAACATCTTCGTCTGAAGCACCGGAGCCTGCGGCGTTCCCTGAAATCCGCGGCTCGCGCTAGTTTGCGGTTTCCAGCCAGAAGGCCAGCATCAGCGCGGCCTCGGATTCGAACATCTCGATGCCGGTCGAGGTCTTGCAGCCGATCCGGCGAGCCGTTTCGATCAGCGGCGTGAGCGCCGGCTTGGTCACGACATCGCTGACGAAGGTCGCGGGGCTGAGCCGCGTCATGTCGAAGGGCAGGGCGTCGCTTGGCTTCATGCCGGCCGGTGAGGCATTCGAGACGGTGTCAAAGCCAGTGGGGTCGGGCGAGCCGATCGTGACCTTGCCGGGATGAGCCCCGTTCAGTTTTGCGATCAGCGTGTCGCGGCGTGAGGCGTCGGTGTCGTGGATGGCGAGTTCGCGCGCGCCGGCATCGAGCAGCGCAAGCCCGATCGCACTGCCGGCCCCGCCTGCGCCGATCAGCAAGGCGCGCTTGCCGTCGAGCTCGGCGCCGTTCTTTCGCATCGCGCCGACATGGCCGGGGCCGTCGAACATGTCGCCATGCCAGGAACCGTCCGGGTTGCGCCGCATGACATTGGCGGAGCCGAGCACCTGCGTCGTCTTCGACATCGTACGGCAATGCGGGACCACCGCGAATTTATGCGGCACCGTGATGCAGATGCCGTCGCAATTGGGTAGGCGACCGGCCAGCGTGACGAAGCCGGGGACATCCTCGGGCAGGATGTCGATCGGCACCATGATGGCGTCCTTGCCGTTCTCCTCGAGCAGCCGGGTCATGCCATAGGGCGATTTCACCTGCGCAATCGGATGGCCGATGATGAAATAGACGCGGGTCGCGCCGCTGAAATTGTCGAGCATGGTTTCCGATCCGAGGGAGGGGGCATGGGACAAGTCGATCAGGCGGCGAGGGCGTTCTGCACTGCGATGTAGGCGAAGGTCATCGCCGGCCCGAGCGTGATGCCCGGCGCCGGGTAGAGGCCGGCCATGATCGAGTTCTGGTCGTTGCCGATGGCGTAGAGGCCGGCGATCGGCCCATCCTTGCCGAGCACCCGTGCATGGGCGTCCGTCACCAGGCCGGCGCTGGCGCCGATATCGCCCGGATAGAGCTTCACAGCGTAGAATGGCCCGTTCTCCAGCGCTCGCATGGTTGGATTGGGGCCGTGCTTCGGGTCGCCGAGATTGCGCTGATAGGCGGTGGTCCCGCGGCCGAAATCCGGGTCGATCCCGGTCGCGGCATACCCATTGAAGGTCTCGACGGTCTTTTGCAGTTGCGGCGCATTGACACCAAGCTTGCTTGCCAGCTCGGCCAGCGTTTCGCCTTTCACCAGATAGCCGTCCTTGAGCAGGAAGGGCATGCCGCTGCCGCCGGGACGGACCATGCCGAGGCCGTAGGTCTTGATGGCCTGATGATCGGCGATCAGGAAGGCCGGAATGCTGGGCTCGTTGCGGTGCGCCTCGATCATCGCCTTGCCGGTGAGGTGATAGGAGGTGCTTTCGTTGAAGAAGCGCCTGCCGGCCTTGTTGACGATGATCGTGCCCGGCTTGGCCCGGTCGAAGACGAAATGCGGGAAGACGGCCTTGGTGCCGTCCGCCCGCTGACGGATCGAGACCGGCGCCCAGAACACGTTCTCGACATTGCGGTCGCCCATGCGCGCGCCAGCGTTCAGCGCGAGTTCGAGCGCCGCGCCCTTGTGCCCCGGCGCGCCCGGCGTGTGGATCTCGGCATCCGGCACCAGTTCCTTGCGCAAGGTGGGGTTCCGGTTGAAGCCACCAGAGGCGAGGATGACGCCGTGCACGGCATGGATGTCCTGGCGCCCGCCATTGCGAAGGAGGCTGACGCCGGCGATGCGTCCGTCCTCCTCGATCAGCCTGTCGACCTGGGCTTCAGTCCAGACCGTGCCGCCGCGCTGGAGGAAGGAGTGCAGCAGCCGGCCGATCAGGGCGTTGCCCATGGTCAGCCGGGCGCCGCGCTTGCGGCTGAGCCGGTCGCGCGCATAGCGGGCGACGAGTGCCAGCGAATAGCGGAATGAAGCCCAGGATTTCTTCAGGTTGAGCAGATGGGCGATGTCGTTGCGATCAACCATCAGCCCGTTGAGAATGGTGAATTCCGGGATCGGCGGGCGGATCAGATCGAACTTGTCGCCGAGCAATCGGCCGTCGAAGGGAACGGGCTCCAGCGCGCGGCCCTTCATCGTCGACCCCGGCAGGTCGGAGATGTAGTCCGGGTGCAGCGGGTAGGGCCGCAGCTTCACATCCGTCTCACGGTCGAGCAGTTCGACGGCGCGCGGGCCCGCCTCGAGAAAGGCGCGGATCATGTCGGGGGCGGCGTAGTTGCCGAGCGCGGCATGGAGATAGGTCTCGGCCTGTTCGACGCTGTCCTGCGTCCCGACCTCGGCGGTGTGAAACGTGTTCGGAATCCAGATGGTCCCGCCCGAGAAGGCGGTGGTGCCGCCGACATGTTCGGTGCTCTCCAGCAGCAGCACGCGCGCCCCGCGCAGCGTGCCGAACAGGGCCGCGGTGAGGCCGGCGCCGCCGCCGCCGATCACGACCAGGTCGTAGACATTCGCATCCTTCGCCGCTGCCGAGGCGATTCCATCGGGTGATCCGGCCACGCTTCGCTTCCTCTCCCTGGCGGTGCCGGATCGGTCATCGGCGAGGCTTTCGCCGCCGGCCGACCACGACGCCGCCGCTACCCGGCTCTTGTCGGTGCTCTCTGGTGAGCCGTATATTCAAAACTGAAATGAAATTCCAGAATGAACTTTCATTGATGGCGCGATGCGGCTATGTCCTGTCGCTAACGAGCAGGAGGAACGCCGATGCGCTATGCCGTCACCAGGATCAGGCCCGAGGTTGGAGGGCTGCCGAAGGTTCTCGCCGGGATCGAGGCCGCCGTCACGGGCAACGGATTTGCGGGCAAGCTCCTCGGCTGCTTCACGGCCGAGATCGGCGCGCTGAACCAGGTCCTGATTCTGCAGGGCTATGAGGATGACCGCGCTCTGGCGGAGGATCGCGCGCGGCAGGTCGTCGAGGGCAGTCTGTTCGGCGCGGCCGAGCATTTCCTGGAGGTCGAGACGACGACCTATGCGCCTTTCGACTTCGTGGCGCCGCTCGTGCCCGGAAAGCACGGCCCGGTCTACGAGATCCGCATCTACGGCGTGAAGGCGGGCGGCCTCAAGCCGACCATGGATTTGTGGCGCGCGGCCGTGCCCGAACGCGCGAAAGTCTCGCCGTTGCTCGGCGCGATGTATGCGCTCGACGGGGCGCTGCCGCGCTTCCTCCATATCTGGCCCTTCGCCTCGCTCGATGACCGCATGGCCAAGCGGGCCGAGGCCGTCGAGCGCGGCATCTGGCCGCCGAAGGGCGGGCCGGCGCATCTGACCAGTCTGAGCTCGGCGATCTATCTGCCGACCGCCTTCTCGCCGCTGAGCTAGGAGGGGCGGCGCCATGCGTGTGCTCATGACCGGCGGCACGGGCTTCATCGCCGCCTGGATCATTCGCCGCCTTCTGGCCCGCGGCGTTGCCGTGCGCGTCCTCGATATCGCCTCGGACAGCGGCGCTGTGCGCAACATCCTCGGCGAGCTTGCCGGCCGCGTGGAATGGCGGCGCGGCGATGTCCGCGACGGGGCAGTCGTCCATGAGGCGGCGGAGGGGTGCGACCGCGCCATCGCGATGGCCGGCATCCTGACGCCGGCCTGCCGGGCCGATCCCGTCAAGGGCGCGGAGATCAATCTGATCGGCACGCTCCACGTCTTCGAGGCGGCGCTGCGCCAGCGCATGGCGCGGGTGGTCTATGCCAGCTCGGCCGGCGTCTTCGGCCCGGACAGCGGCAGCACCCCGTTCCCGATGACGCATTACGGCGCCTTCAAGCTCGCCTGCGAGGGCAGCGCASGTGCTTACTGGGCCGATCACGCCATGCCGAGCGTCGGCTTCCGCCCCTATATCGTCTACGGCCCGGGCCGTGGCGAGGCGGGCGCCAGCGCCGGGCCGACCCTGGCCTGCCGGGCCGCCGCGCAGGGCGTGCCGTATGAGATCGACTATGTCGGCCCGTCCGGGCTGGTCTATGTCGACGATGTCGCGGCGGCCTTCGAGGCGGCACTGTTCAGCGATGCGCCGGGCGCCCACGCCTTCACCCTTGCCGGCAGGACCGTGACCATCGACGAGGTCATCGCCGAGATCACGCGGCAGGTGCCGGGCGCAAAGCTCAGCGCGCGCGGGCAGCCCATGCCGATCGCGCCCGAGCTCGCGAAGGACGACATCGCCTCGCTCCTCCCGGGGCTGCCCGAGACCAGCCTGTCGGACGGCATCGCCGCCACCATCGCCTATTACCGCCATCAGGACCGCAAGGCATGAACCGCCCGATCTCGCTCGCCCATCTCACTGTCATGGAGCTCGCGCCGCCGGACGTCTTCAGTGCGGCGGCGGAGGCCGGCTACAGCCATGCCAGCCTGCGTCTTGCGCCGGCAGCGCCCGGCAAGGAGGCTCAGTTCCCGATGATCGGCGATACGCCGATGTTCCGTGAGACGCAGCGGCGTATCGCCGATAGCGGCGTATCGCTGTTCGATTTCGAGATCCTGCGCATCAACCGCGACACGCGCCTGACCGATTTCCTGCCGGTGATCGAGACCGGCGCGAAGCTCGGCGGCAAGTTCGTGCTCGTCGCCGGCGATGTCGAGGACGAGCCCTTCATGATCGACAAATTCGCCGAGATCTGCGCACTCGGCGCACCCTTCGGCATCGGGATGGGGCTGGAGCACATGCCCTGGACCGGCGTGAAGACGCTCGCCGCCGCCCGGCGCATCGTCGAGGCGACCAACCCGGCGAACGGGCACATCATCGTCGATGCGATCCATGTCGACCGCTCCGGCGAAACGGCCGCCGACGTGGCCGCGATGCCCAGGCACCTGCATTGCTATTTCCAGATCTGCGACCTGCCCGCCGAACGTCCGAAGGATCACGAGACGATGATCTACCAGGCGCGGCAGGCACGTTTGCCGCCGGGCGAGGGCGGGCTCGACCTCACGGGCATGCTGCGCGCCATTCCTCAGGACCTGCCGATCAGCGTGGAGATTCCGATGGCCGAGCTCGCCAGGACCATGCCGGCGGCGCCACGCGCACGGATGCTGCGGGAGAAGACAGAGGCGATGCTGCGCGCGGTCCAGGCCACGGCCAGCGCCTGATACCTCACGCATCCACCGGCGAAGGCCGATCCCTGATGGATATGAGCAACCGTCCTGAAGAGCATTGCGACCTGCTGGTGATCGGCTCCGGGGCGGGCGGTCTTTCGGCAGCCGTCGTCGCCGCCTGGCACGGGCTGAAGGTCGTGGTCGTCGAGAAGGAGCCTGTCTTCGGCGGCACCACCGCCTGGTCCGGCGGCTGGATGTGGGTGCCGCGCAATCCGCTCGCCCGCGAGGCCGGGATCGAGGAGGACGGGGAGGCGGTTCGCACCTATCTGCGGCACGAACTCGGCAACCATCACGACGAGGCCCGGATCGAGGCTTTCCTGGCGGCGGCACCCGAGATGGTGTCGTTCTTTCGCGCGAACACCGCCGTGCAGTTCATCGACGGCAACAAGATCCCCGACATGCATGGCAACGCGCCCGGCGCCGGGCTGGGCGGGCGCTCGGTCTGCGCGGCTCCGTTCGACGGGCGCGAGCTTGGACCGCTGGTCGCAAAGCTGCGGCCGCCGCTGCCCGAAATCTCGCTGCTGGGCATGGGGATCGCCTCGGGTGCCGATTTCGCCCATTTCCTCAACGCGACACGATCCTGGACGTCCTTCCGCCATGTCGCGCGCCGCATTGGTCGGCATGCTCTCGACCTCGTGCGGCACGGGCGCGGCATGCAGCTCGTCAACGGCAATGCGCTTGTCGCGCGGCTGCTCAAATCCGCCAGCGATCTCGGCGTCGATCTGCATGCGAAAGCGCCGGCCCGTCGCTTGCTGAGCCATGACGGGGCGGTCATCGGGGCCGTCGTCGACCGGGACGAGCAGGAGCATCGGATCATCGCGCGCGCCGGCGTCGTGCTGGCTTGCGGCGGCTTTCCGCATGACTATGAGCGCCTGAAGGAGCTGGTGCCGCGCAATCCGACCGGGCGGGCGCATTGGTCGGCGGCACCCCGCAGCAACACCGGCGACGGGCTGCGCCTGGGCGAGAGCGTCGGCGCCCTCGTCGATGGCGGGCTTGCAGCGCCTTGCGCCTGGGCGCCGGTCTCGCTGGTGCCGCGCAGGGACGGTTCCTTCGGGCATTTCCCGCATCTCGTCGAGCGCGCCAAGCCGGGGCTGATCGCGGTGACGGTCGATGGGCGCCGCTTCGTCAACGAGGCCGACAGCTATTACGACTACGTCGAGGCCCTGCTGAAGGCGATCCCGGCCGGGGCGGAGCCGGTTTCCTGGCTGATCTGCGACCATCGCTTCCAGCGCCGCTATGGGCTCGGCTTCGCCAAGCCGGCGCCACTGCCGCTCGCGCCTTATCTTGCCAGCAGCTATCTCAGGCGCGGTAAGACGCTGGCCGAGCTTGCGCGGATCTGCGGCATCGATCCGGACGGGCTCGTCGAGACGGTGGCGCGCTACAATGCGGCTGCCGCGCAGGGCAGGGATCCGCAATTCCACCGCGGTGAGACGCCCTATAACCGGATGGGCGGCGATGCGTCGGTCCGGCCCAATCCGTCGGTCGCGCCGATCGAGCATGGCCCCTTCTATGCCGTCAAAATCGTGCCGGGCAGCCTCGGCACCTTCGCCGGGCTGAAGACCGACGCACAAGCCAACGTTCTGGATGCGCAGGGGCGTCCGATCGCCGGCCTTTTCGCGGTCGGAGCCGACATGGCGAGCGTGATGGGCGGAACCTATCCGGCGGGTGGCATCAATCTCGGCCCGGCCATGACCTTCGGCTACCTCGTCGGAAGGAACGCTGCGCATCACCCCCACTCCTCCGCAACAGGACATCCGCCATGACATGCGCGCTGAACCTGCACGACCTCTCCATCGCCAATCTGACGGTCGGCGGCGGCGATCCCGTGGCTCTGATCGAGGCTGCGGGTGAAAGCGGCTTCGGGGCTGCGGGGCTCGTGCTGCGCTCGGCGATGAACAAGCCGCTGGCCCGCGRGGTCGTCGGCCGACCCGAGGTCATCCGCGCGATCAAGGCTGCGTCGAAGGCGGCCGGTGTCCGGGTCTTCGACGTCGAGGCCTTCGTGCTGCGCCCCGGGATCGATGCGGCGAGCTTCGTGCCCGCGCTCGAAACCGGTGCGGAGCTGGGCGCGACCCATATCTCGGCGATCGGGACCGAGATCATCGGCCATGACAGCTTCCTGTCGGAAGCTGAGCGGATCGATCTGTTTTCCCGGCTTTGCGAGGAAGCCGCGCGTTTCAGCCTGCATGTCGGTGTCGAGTTCATGCGCTATCGCGACATCCCGGATCTGGCGGCCGCGCTCGCGCTGCTGGAGGCGGCGGGCAAGGCCAATGCCGGCGTGATCCTGGACGTGCTGCATTTCCACCGCACCGGCGGCACGCCGCAACAACTCGCCGCCTGTCCCGCCGCGCGCATCGCCTATGTCCAGCTTTGCGACGCCGGCCCGGTTGTACCGCCGCTCGAAGCCTTGCCGGCCGAGGCACGGGGAGGGCGTTTCCATCTCGGCGAGGGTGTCATCGCCCTCGACGACATCCTCGACGTCCTGCCGGATGGCTTGCAGATGGTGGTCGAAACACCCGTCACGAGCGAGGCCGCCCTGACGCTCCGGGAGAAGGTCGCCAGCGCCGCCGAGCATACGCGGCGCTTTGCAGCCAGGCGCGCCGCGCGGTCGAGCGAGAAGCGGCAGGCCGGCTGATGGCGCCTCGGTCAGCTGCGACCGATGCTCGCCAGCACAGCGCGGCAGGCGGCGCCGGCGCGGCGTGCCCTTTCGCTGTCGTCATGGCCGTAGGCGGCGCTCGGCGCTTCGAGGGCGATCGGCTTGTCCGCCGGCAACGCGTTCAGGAAGTCCGCCAAAGGCAGGCCGCCATCGCCCGGATAGAGCCTTGCGCCGCGCGCTTCGGCCCGTAGCCCCTCCAGGCCGGGGGAGGATGCGGGCGCATCGCAGAGATGGCCGTAGGCGATCAGTGCAGGATCGATCGCGGCGATGTCGGCCGGGGAGCCGCCGGAGCGGGCGAGGTGCAAGGCGTCGATCAGCAGACCGGCGTGGGGTTGATCGGCCGCCTTCAGGATCTCCTGTGCAAAGGCGAGCGAATTCAGGGCGGTATAGGGAATGAACTCGAAGCCGACACCCATGCCGTATTCGCGGGCCATGCCGCAGAGCTCGGCGAGGCGGTCCGTCATGCGGTTCCGGTCGGCGTCGTTGCCGGCGACCAGCAGGTTGCGGGCGCCGAGTTCGGCCCCGGCCTCGAGCGCGGGACGAAGCTTCGGGACTTGCGTCTGCGGCCACAGCCAGACCGCCTCGATATCGAGAAGCGTGAGACCCGTCGCCTCCAGCGCCGCCTTGGCCCGCCGGCGCAGCCCGGCATCGGTGACGACCGGGAAGAAGGCGGCTTCGGGCGCGGGGTCGATCAGGCGCAGTCCCACCGCGTCGAACCCTCCCAGCTTGGCGAGCGAGATCAGCTCGAGCGGCCCGGCCTGCATGAAGGTGAGATGCGCGAGCGACAGCATGGCTTGGCTTTCGGAGAAAAGGCGGCAGCCGTTTCAAGCGCCGCTGGTCCGCTGATTGTTTTCATCTATAAATAAGTTCATATATTCGATCAATCGAAAGGCGGCACCATGGCCGCTGCGACGGAGGAAGCGATGCTGGAGATGCTGAGCGGCGAGACGCGGATTTTCGTGATCATCGGTCACCCCATCGCGCAGGTGAAGGCGCCGGCGGGCATGACGAAGGGTTTCGTCGAGCGTGGCCGCAACGCCATCGTCGTGCCGATCCATGTGCTGCCGGAGAATGTCGACGCCTTTATCGAGGCGCTGGGGCCGATCCGGAACGTCGACGGCATCATCGCCACCGTGCCGCATAAATTCGCAGCGCGGCGTCATTGCAGCTCGGTCTCGGCGCGGGCGCGGCTGCTCGATTCGGCGAATGTCGTGCGGCGTAACGCCGACGGCTCCTGGGATGGCGACATGACCGACGGGCAGGGCTTCGTCAGCGCCATGATGCAGACGGGCTGCGAGCCGCGGGGGCAACGCGCGCTGCTCGTGGGTGCCGGCGGGGCCGGCAGCGCCATCGGCCTGCAACTGCTCGATTCCGGCGTCGCCGAGCTTGCCGTGCACGACATGGATGTGGCCAAGCGCGATGCGCTGATCGCGAAATTGTCCGGCATGCATCCCCGCAAGGTGGTGACCGGTTCAGCCGATCCCACCGGTTTCGGCATCGTCGCCAACGCGACCCCGATGGGGATGAAGCAGGGTGATCCGCTTCCGGTCGAGGTCAGCAGGTTGAAGCCGGAGACATTCGTCGGCGATGTCATCACGGTGCCGGAAATCTCGCCCTTGCTCGAGGCGGCTCGACGCATCGGTTGCCGCACGCAGACCGGCGTCGGGATGTTTCTGGCGCAGCGCGAGCTGATGCTCGACTTCCTCGAAGGCAAGCCGATCTGAGAAGGGCTCGACCTCACACGCCTGTTTCAGGCGATGCCGATCCGTTCGCGGATCATCTCAACGGCTGCGTCCAAGGCCTTGAGGCAGCGCTGCTTCAGGGCCTCGTCATAGCGCGCTATCGGCAGCGCGATGTTGACCGCCGCAAGCGGAAAACCGGAGCGGTTCAGGATCGGCCGGGCCATGCCGGCGATGCCCGGCGTGAACTCCTCCACCACGAAGGCGATGCCGCTGCGCTGGATCTCCGCGATCTCCGCTTCGAGCGCCGCGACGCTGCCGATCGTGCGCGGCGTGATCGCCTCGAGGCGGATGCGGGAGAGATAGTCCTGGCGCATCTCCGCCGGCAGATGGGCGAGGAGCGCCTTGCCGCCCGAGGTCGCATAGAGCGGCGCCGTATCGCCGACGCGCATGAGGTAGTGTAGCCGGTGGGTGCCGCTCGCCGTCGCCATGACCTCGGAGACGTCGCCCTTCAGCACGTTGAGCGCGCAGGTCTCGCTGGTCGCCCGCGCGGTTTCGGCGAGCACGGTTTCCGCGACGCTGGCGAGGTCCCGCGTTTCGGCGCTGCGCTGCCCCAAAGCCGCTATGGCCGGCCCGAGGAAATAGCCTTTGCTGGCCGGGTCGTAGTCGAGATAGCCGCGACTGACCAAGGTCTTGAGCAGTTGCGTCAGGCTGCTCTTGGGGATCGCGAGCTGGGCGGCGATCTGGGTATGGGTCTGGGCGGCGTTCCAGCGACGCAGATACTCGAACAGGTCGAGCACGCGCATGGCTGATTTGACGGAGCCCGACTCGGCCGGCTGCATGAATTTATCCGGTTTCTTCAAATGCTTCGGTCAGCCCGTGGAAGCGCCGTGCGATAGTGGAGCTTCGTCCGGGTGGTTTCAACCTGTTTCCCGGTTCTGACCCGGCGAGCCGCGATGACTTCTTTACATAATGAACTCGTTCTCATATGAAAACTTCCAACGAATGTACAATGGGAGGCATCGGATGAGCGAGGAATGGAGGGAGCGCCTGCTGATCCGCGATCTCGTGGAGAACTGGGCCGTCTGGCGCGATGCCGGCGATTGGGAGCGCTTCCGCAGCGTCTGGCACGATGACGGGCGGATGATGGCAACCTGGTTCCAGGGGACGGCGGACGAGTTCATCAAGGTCAGCCGCGAGGGCTTCGAGAAGGGCGTCAGCATCCTGCATTTCCTCGGCGGGACGGCGATCGACCTTGCCGGCGAGCGCGCCATCGCCCAGACCAAGATGACGATCAACCAGCGCGCCAGCGTGGACGGCGTCATTTGCGACGTGGTCTGCACCGGCCGGTTCTACGATTTCCTGGAAAAGCGCGACGGAAGCTGGGGGCTGGTGCTGCGCCAGCCGATCTACGAGAAGGATCGCCTCGATCCGGTCGATCCTTCGCAGGCTCCCAAACTGGACCGGGCGAGGCTCGAGAGTTTCCCCGTCGGTTATCGCCATCTCGCCTATCTGCAGTCGGGATTGGGCTTCAAGGTCAAGCCCGACATGCCGGGACTGACCGGGCCGGTCGTCGAGGATCTCTACCGGCGCGGCCGGGCCTGGCTCGCGGGCAAGCCGCTCGAATCGGCGCCGCGCGCGGCCTGAGGCGCGGCGCATCCGGCGAAGCGGGGGGAGCCCCGGCAGGCATCGCAGGCAGGAGGAAGCCATGCGCAATTTCGACGAGAACTCGATCACCCAGGCGGTGCTCGACCGCGTCGCGCAAGCGCCCGATCCACGCACGCGCCAGATCGGGCTGGCGCTGGTGCGCCATCTCCATGCCCTGGTGAAGGAGGTCCAGCCGAGCATGGCGGAGTGGGAGGCGGCGATCGGCTTCCTGACCCGCACCGGACAGATGTGCGACGACACGCGCCAGGAATTCATCCTGCTCTCGGATACGCTCGGCGTCTCGATGCTGGTCGATGCGATCAATCACCGCGACGCGGACGGCGCGACCGACACCACGGTGCTGGGGCCGTTCTACGTACAGGACCCGTCGGTGTTTCCGCTGGGCTCGAACATCTCGGACGGGATCAAGGGTGAGCCGCTTTTCGTCTCGGGCACGGTGGCTTCCGCCGACGGGACGCCGCTGGCGGGCGCTGCGGTCGATGTCTGGCATTCCGATGCGGACGGCTATTACGACGTGCAGCAGATGGACGAGCTGGGCGGGCTGGCGATGCGGGCTCGCCTGCTGGCCGACGCGCAAGGGCGGTTCCATTTCTGGACGATCAGGCCCGCGGCCTATCCCATTCCCCATGACGGCCCGGTCGGCGAGATGCTGGCGGCACAGGCGCGTCATCCCTACCGTCCGGCCCATGTGCATTTCATGATCCATGCGGACGGGCATGACACGCTCGTCACCCATGTCTTCGTCGCCGGGGATCGCTATCTCGATTCCGACGTGGTGTTCGGCGTGAAGGATTCGCTCATCCGTGAATTTCCGTCCCATCCACCGGGCAAGGCTCCGGACGGCAGGGCGATGGACAGGCCCTATGACAGCTTGCACTACGATTTCCGCCTGAAGAGGAAGCCGGCGTGAGAATCGGCGCGGATGGGGATGACCAAGGCGGAGC
>NZ_JBFRDQ010000012.1:0-39959 GCF_052113865.1 Allobosea sp. TAB14
GTTCACGTCGAAGTCGCTGCGGCTGTAGCCGGCAACGACGCCGAAGCGCAGATTGTCGTAGACCGCCGCATCGGCGCCGACGAGGAAGCCGCCGGTCGAGCGCTTCAGCCTCGCGGCATTGCCGTCGCTATCGGTCCGGCCCCATGAGCCATAGCCCTGGCCCCAGACTGCGAAGCGGTCCGTCTGCGGCAGAGGCATCGGTCCCCTCACGCTCGGGGCCAGATCCGCGCTGTAGCCGTAGTTCAGCGTGACCGAGCCGACGCTGCCGAAGGCCGAGCGTAGCCGGTCGTTGATCGCCGCACGCAGCAACCAGCTGTCTTCGATCAGGGCCGTCTTGGCMGAGGCGTGGATYTCRCCKGAGAGCTGGTTCAGSGCSCGMYGTGCCGCATCGATGCTGGCCTGGTTGWRSACGCCGCTCTGRACCGGATYGCCRSCSGGCAGGCTGTCGATGCTCTTGCCGACCTCGACCTCGTTGGGGCTYGTGCCGATGCTGCCGGCGGTCTGGGTCTGCACGACYGTCAGATAAGCGTTGCGAGCATCGTAGCTGTCGCGCAGGCTYAGGAACGGSGTCAGSRCCTGCTCGSSRAAGCCATAGGTKCCSGTCARCCCGGYMGAGGTSAGGATGGTRTAGCGCTGGCCAAGAACATAGGGCGACCCGGTATAGTTCACGACGGACAGGCCGGCACCGGTCGCCAGYGTCGCCGTGCCGTTCACCTTGATCAGATCCGACGTCACCGTGCCAGGGTCGACCTCGACCTGGTAGGACGAGCCCGCGCCCTGCGCGAAGGCGCCGTTCACCGTCAAAGTGCCGATCGAGTTGCCCGGCGYGATGCGGCTGCCGCCGAGCAGCGTCGTCGCSCCCACCGTGCCGCTGCCGGCGAGCGTCGCGCCGGACTGRACCGYCACCGCCGAGCCGGCGAGCGAGCCGTTCACCGAAAGCGTGCCGCCGGCAATGCTGGTCGGGCCGGTGAAGCTGCTGGTGCCCGTCAAGGACCAGGTGCCGGTCCCGACCTTCTCGAAGCTGTCGAAATTCTGATACTGGGAAAGGTCGAGGCTGTTGCTGGCCGTTCCGCTGAGACGAAGGCTGTCACCGACCGCAGCCGGGTTCGCGATCACATTGCCGAAGACCTGCGAGCCGTCCTGAAGCTCCAGATGGATGGCACCCGTCGTCACGCCTGGAGCCAGCTGAATCGCGTTGTTCTGGCCGGCGCCGGCCCGGATCGTGCCGCTATTGATGATGTCGAGGTTGACGGCAGGCCCGTTCGCCCTAATCGCGGGGCTTCCAGCTCCTGCTTCGATCGTCCCGGTATTGACAATCTGACTCCCGCCCTGGCGCACGAGGATGGCTGATTGGCCGGTTGGCGTTCCTGCCCCGCCACGAATGACGCCATGGTTCGTCAGCATGGGAGCAGCTCCCGGGCCACCAAGCTCGACACCGTAGCCCCCCACTCCCGCCGAGCCAGAGCAGCCCTGAAGGAGCCCAAAATTCGTGACGGACGTACCCTGCCGGACGCTAATGGCCGATCCGCCAGACGCGCCGCCAGCGCCTTGGTACGTACCCATGAGCGTAAAGTTGCTATTGCCTATCAAAGCAATCGCACCGCTCGACGACTGAGGAGTCAGTACGAAACCTTGAGTGTCGATCGTGATCGGCTTGAGCGTGGTGGGCCAGCTGGTTGAGCCGACAGTGAAGCTCTGGGTCACTACGATCGTCGAGCTGGGGTCGCCATCGCCATTCGCCGTGGTGATGGCACTGCGCAATTGGCCATCGTTGCTGGCGAAATATGTCGCTGCGGATACCGCCGAGGGCAGCGAACAGGCGAGCGCCGCGCCGCTGACGCCAGCAAGAAGCCAACCCCTTCTCCGGCCTACCTTGGTGAGTTTCAGATCGTACCGAAAACGCCCGCCCGCGCCCGCATGCATCGTCTGTCTCCGTAGGCCAACCCAAGGCTGCGCTTATATGACTCGCTCCGCCAGGCAATCGTTGTGCCAGGATAAGAAGAATGCGGTGTTACAGTGGGCTGTGATCGGTGGACCGAAGCGGCGTGCTGTCGCTGTGATTGCGCCGGGGGAGAATAATTTTTCCTCGCTCCGGAACCCGACATTTTCAAGCCGCCGCGAAAATGATCCTGGCCTTGGAGCAGCGCGGTTATGTGACGCGCGAGTCCGATGCTATTGGCCGCAAGAAAAGGATCATCATCGCGTCCTCAGCGTCCCGCCTTCCACGGGTCGATCACAGGGACGTTCGCCGCATGGAAGGCGCTGGTGTCACGCGTGGCGACGGCGAAGCCGTGAGCGGCTGCGATGGCTGCGATATAGCCGTCCGGTGTCGGAAAGCCCTTGCCCGCGTTACGCGCCGCAACCGCGATGTCAGCATAACGGCGAGCGGCATCCGTATCGAAAGGAAGGATTCTGCCGCCGAACAGGGCAAGCTGCCCATCGAGCGTGGTGGCGAGCATCTGCTTGCGCCGCCCGTCCGGCAGCGCGCCGATGCCGAACAGCAGCTCCGCGACGGTCACGCTGGCAAGGTAGAGGGTTTCGGCGGCCTGCTCGTCGAGCCAGTCACGCACGGCGGGAGCTGGCTCCGGCTTCATCGCCTCGGAGACGACATTCGTATCCAGAACGATCATTCAAAGCTCATGGGCATGGCGGGTGTCCGATCGCGGTCCTGTTCCAGCGCCTCAAAATCGGCATTGGTCAGCCCGGCCTTCCGGCTCAATGCCGACAGGGCTGAGCCGATGCGAAGGCGGTTGGCGGGGCGAACCGCCGTTTCCAGAATGTCGCGCATTTCGGCTTCCGCGCTGCGGCCATGATGGGCCGCGCGCACCTTGAGGGCGCGGTGGGCCTCTTCGGACAGGTTGCGAATGGTGACGGCGGGCATATGATGGCGTCTTTCTCTTACTGATAGCGACGCTATCAATATAGACAATGTGCCATCAGATCGCTAGGCGCGCCCTCATCCGTAGGGCAACCCGTTATCTCGCGGGCTGACCGATGCCCGCTACCAGTCGCATCCACGCAGCGATGCCAACGAATCCTCCGCCGACGATACAGAAATTTGCCCGCGGCCGGGAAGAGCCGGCTCCATCGCGCCAGGCAAGGCGGGGCAGCGCCATGGCGCCGACCATCGTGTTCGAGGGCGAGCGCCCGGTGATGGCGCTGGGAGCTCCAGGCGGGACGTTTATCGTGCCGGCCCTCGCGCAGGCCTTGAGCAATGTCATCGACTTCGACATGACGATGGCGGAGGCCGTCTCGGCACCCCGCATCGTTTGCCTGAGCGATACGATCGATGTCTCCAACCGCATCGAACATCGCGTGACGGACGAGCTCGAAGCGCTGAGGTATCCCGTCGCGCGCTCCTACCAATCATACGCGTTCGGCGCGCCGCATGGGATCAAGGTCGAACCGTCGGGCTGGGCCGGTGGTGCCGATCCTCAGCGCGACGGCATGGCCATTCGCGTATTGTGAGAGGCGCTCCGGCTGGACTGCAGTTGGACCGCCTTGGCTTGGGCTCATGAAAATGGTCATTATCGCGCATTTCAGATGCGTGATAATTCTTGACATGGTGATGCTCGGTGTCCGCAAACTGTCGCGCCAGCCGATGCGCCTGGCGCCGCGTCACGTCCATGAGGTCGGCTGCCGCGGTCATCGTCAATCGGCCCGCAAAGACCGATGCCAGCACCTCAGCGCGGCGAAGCTCCCGTTCGCTCATCTCCACCCAGCCCATGCCAGACTCCAACGCACGTCACGGCGGAGGAGTGTGACATTCCTAGTTTGCCACGGTGAGACATTCTAACTTTGCGCTGTGAGTTCTCGCTGAAGCGCGACTTGCGGCTGGGCGATCCTATCCGACGGCCCGCATCTGGGCGAGGAGCTTCTGCCGGAAGACTTCCGCCGGCGTCTTGTAGCCAAGGCACTTTCGCGGCGTGGTGTTCAATCGCTCGCAGATGTCCTTCAGCTCCTGGTCGGTGATGGAGAGGGGATCGACGTCTCTCGATAGCCATTTCCTGGCTCGTGCGTTCATGTTCTCGACGGTGCCCTTCTGCCAGGGCGATTGCGGGTCGCAGAACCAGGTCTGGGCCCCGATCCCGGCTTGGAGATAGGGCCAGTCGGTGAACTCCGTGCCGCGGTCGAAGGTGATCGAGCGGCGTGCGCGATGGGGCAGGGCGCGCATCACGCTGATGAGCCGCTCCATGATGGGCCGCGATTGCCGATCGTTGTTGCGTAGCAGAACGGTGAAGCGGCTGACCCGTTCGACCAGCGATGTCACATTCGCCTTGCCGAACTTCTGACGGAACTGGATGAGATCGCACTCCCAGTGCCCAAACTGCTTTCGGTCGGCGACGACGTCCGGGCGGCGCAGGATGTTCAGCTCCGGGCTGAAGCGCTGCCCATGCCGGCGCCTGGCATGCCGCAGGCGGCGACGCGCGCGGTGTTCCGGCAGATGCCGCCAGAGCTTGATGGCCTGACCGTCCGCCGAATAGGCGAACTTGTAGATCGTCTCGTGGCTGACCGAGATCGGATGACGCTCGAGCCGCATCCGGCCCGCGATCTGATGTGGCGACCAGCCGTGCTGAATCCGTTCGATGACYGATTGGCGCACATGGGAGAAGCGCGCGAGCTTCCTGAGCCTGGTGCGCCGCTCGCGGGCCATGTCATGCGCCGTTACGCAATGGTAGCCGTTGAGCTCCGGCCATTCCTTGTCAATGAAGGCGTTGCGCCGCAGCTCCCGGAAAATCGTCGAGCGATGCCGGCCGAGCTTCTCCGCAATGACATCGACGCTCAATCCCATGTCGCGCCATCGGGCGAGCTTGCGACGGTCGTTCAGGTCCATCTGGGAGTAGGTGCGTTGCATCGCTGCGTTCCTGCGGCTGATAACCCATTGGGATCATTCGCAAGTCGCACTTCAAACTTGAACCCACCCCGCCTACACTCGATGTTCGCATAAGGTATCTTATGGAACTCAGAAGCGGTTTGGAGTGTGTTGCATTCTGCACGCAAACCGCCGCTTACGTTGTTGTGGATTTCCTCGGCAAACGGCGGTTCTGGCTGTTGCTTTCTGGTTGGCTTCCTTGCGCAACGAAGCTGCCGTTGCGGGTATGGATAAGACCTCGACCTGGACGTCGGCCGTCAGCTTTGTAACCGACATGCTCCGCTATGCAGGAAATACGTCGGGCGTTCGGGCTGGYGAAATGGAGGCCAAGCTTCTCAGGCTCGACACGAACCAGCAACGGCTCACGGCCGGACTTCCGCTGCCATCCGCTCCCTGCGCATGATGGCCCAGTCGATGAGTTCGGCCATTGACGGCCCCAGGGCYTTGCCCATCTCGGTCAATGCATATTCTACCTTCGGCGGCACCTGGGGATAAACAGTACGGGTTACGATCCCGTCCTTCTCCAGCTCCTTCAATTGCTGGATGAGCATCTTCTGGTTCACCCCTTCGCACCGCCGTTCGAGTTCGGAAAAGCGAAGCGCCTCCTTGGCCCCGAACAGTTGGCAGATGATGACGATCTTCCATTTGCCTTCGAGTACCCGCAGGGCGTCCGTCGTCGCGTCCGCCCATTTGCGCTGCTGCTGCGGGTCTCCGCATCTCCACTCCCGCTCCTGGGCCATACGTACCTTTTGGTGGGTAACCCACCTATCTGTCGGTTCTTGCTGAAGTCGCAGTATCCTTTATCTTGATAGGCAACACAACAMGAGCATCAGCATGAAAATCGGCATCATCGGAATTGGCTATATCGGCGGCACTCTCGCCCGCAAGCTTGCGTCGGCAGGCCATGRGGTCAGGGTGGCGARCTCCAAGGGCGCGGATGCCGTCAGGCCATTCGCCGACGAGATTGGAGTCACTGCTGCGGACACGAACGGAGCCATCTCCGGCGCGGACCTGGTCATTCTTTCCATTCCGCTTCTCGCCATCGAAAATCTGCCGAAGGACCTCTTCAAGAACCTGCCCGCCAACGTCCCGGTCATCGATACCAGCAACTACTATCCGGGTCTGCGCGACCCGCAGATCGCCGACCTCGATGCAGGCGAGGTCGARAGCGTCTGGGTCTCCAGACAGATCGGTCGCCCCATCATCAAGGCGTTCAACAACATCCTCGCCTATTCCCTRGCGGAACTGGGCCAGCCCAAGGGTGCGGCCGGTCGACTGGCYGTGGCGGTCGCGGGAGACGACGCCGCCGCGAAGAAGATCGCCATGGCMATCGTAAACGAGGTCGGGTTCGATCCGGTCGACGGCGGACCGCTCGCTGAATCCTGGAGGCAGCAGCCGTTGACGCCGGGCTATTGCTGCGACTTCGACGCACACACCATGCGCAAGGCGCTCGATGCTGCGGTGAAGGGTGAAGCACCCACAAGATGGTCCATATTTAAGAGCAAGATGGCCGCGCTTGGGCCMGACTCGACGCRWGAGGACCGCGTTGCAATGAACCGCTCGTTCGCCCCACTTCAATAAAGCAACTGCACCCTATTCTCGATCCGCAACACGAAGAGATCGTGTTGCGGATCGGCGTCCAGCGGAACGCAACAAACCAGGCAGATATCGGTGAATGGATTCGAGGTCATCTTTCGCGCCTCGCGTCAGTTCGCCCTCGAAGCGGCCTTGCTTCATCGACGATCGCTCGCTTTTGCGCGCAACCTTCCGACGACGCTGCGAGCGGGCGAGGTCTTGCGGGCATCGATATGATCGGCTTGACCTGGGCCGAATATCGCATGGCTCCCTCGCGATCCAAATTCCGTTCGAATTTTGTCTTCTCGCCTGCGAGCCGCTCAGGTGGCCGATCTTTCCTCGGCATCGCCAAATCCGCGCTGCAGGATCTTGAGGTTTTCCGCAGCTCGAGCGACGGAGGCGCTCGCGGAAGACGGACCGCCAAGCGCCCGCATCATCGTGGCGAATGCCGCGTCCTGTTCGTTCCCGGCAGCCGCGATGATCCCGCGCAGATCGCAATCTTCGCCTACCGGCGTCGGCGGTGTTCCGAGGGTCAATTCCCTGGTTGGCTTCGCGCTCAATCGAGGCGCGGAGGCCTTGACGGGTTCTGGCCGCTGCGTGGAGCTGGTCATCGCGGCTGGCGACATGTCCGGYGGTCCCCAGCTTGTCGGCGCTCTCTCTGCGCCCATCCGTTTGGCCTTTGCAGCGGTTCTGGGTGGCTGCTCCGTTTCGATTTCCCTCGCATTCTCTGATGGTTTGATCGCCGCACCGAGCGGCTCATCTCGCCATCCATCGAGGCGCGGCAGGACGGGTGGAGACCCTTTGGCCGCCTCATAGAATCTGCGATARGGCTTGTCGCGATAATGTCGGATCTTGGTGAGCTCAAAGGATGGCGAGTTCTTCACCATCAGGATCGAGAGCCGCGCCGACATCTCGCGCAGCTCGAGCGGGCTGCGGAGCGGCCGCGGCGTATAATGGGGCGCCCAGACGCGAGGCGAGAARATCCCCTGCCCCGGTCGCWTCACCGGYGTCTTGTAGATCTGGGTGGTCTCGCCGAGCATCTCCGACACGAAKTCCGCCGTCTCGAGATCGTTSATCTGGATGAAAAGCTTGATCTGCGAYCCAGAGAKCGTGGTGATMCGCGTATTCCGGCCATAGAGCTCGTCGAGTTGGGCGATATCCTGCAAGATGATCGCCATCCGAAAGCCGTAGCCGGCAGAAATGGTGATCTTCGAGATCAGTGAGTCCATGCGCCCGACATGGTAAAACTCGTCGAGCATGAGCAGCACCCGATGCGGTTCATCCGGGCCCGGGATCTTTTCCATCAGGAGGTCGTGGATCTGCTGGAACAGGATGCGGATCAGCGGTCGGAAGATCGCGAGTTCGGCRATGGTGCAGCCGAYGAAGATCGTCATCGGCCGCCTGCGAAGTTCACGGATATCGAAATCGGAGGTCTCGGTCGCCGCTGAAATCAGCCCATTGTTCCAAAGGCTCATCGCCATATTGACGTTGAACACGGCGCTGTTGCGGGTCTCGGGCTCCAGCGCGATGTACTGATTGAAGCTGTCGATGACCCAGGTCGGCAGATGCTGGGATTCAGTCTGCACGATCGCACGCAGGACGGTCRAGATGTCCTTGCCGGTCGTCGTCATGCGGGCGACGCTGCGCATATGCTGGGCTGATGCCGTCAGTGGCGACGAGAGCACATAGCCGATCAGGGCCGAGAGCAGCAGGCGCCCTGCCCCGGCCCAGGTGTCGTCGGCCTTCTCCGGAATGACGAAGCTCGCGACGACCAAGCAATCGGTCGCCATGCGCTCGCCGCGCCGCACGAAATCCAGCGGATTATAGCGATGGGTGTCGGGCGAGCCCGGCGAGAACATGAAGACCTTGTCGCCCTGCCGCCGCCGATGGCCTGCAAGCGCCTCGAAATTCTCGCGCTTCGGATCGAAGAAGACGGCCGAACCCTGCCAGAGATAGCCGTTCGGCAGCACGAAGCCGGTGCCCTTGCCCGATCGCGATGGGCCAACGACAAGGATGTGGSCCGGCTCGTCCGAGCGGATGGTGACACCGTTCAACGTGCCGAGAATGATGCCCTGCTTGCCGGTCAGTCCCTGCTTCGCGGCCTCCATGATGGTGCCGAAGCGGGCCGCGCCAAAGGGCATCTGCCGGCGGTTGACCAATCCGACGATGACGAGGCCGATGCCAATCGCGACGACGGTGCCGGCAGCATAGCCGCCGCGGATCAACGCCTCCGTTTGCGTCGGCGGATAGACGAGCCGCTCGCAGAARTGCCGCCAGGCGATCAAGGCGAAGCCGGACGAGCGGTCGGCGTTCTGCATCCGAAGCAAGGCCCAGCGTTGCGCCCCYTCGCYTGGAAAGCGCGATGGCGCCCAGCGCAAACCGACGATGACCTCATAGGCGAGGCTCCACAGCAGCCAGAAGGCGATCAGCGCCAGGACGGCGACGCCGATCCTATAGGCGACGATGCGCGCCATGGCCCTCTTGCCCTCGCTGACCTTCCTCCAGCCATTCCGCCATCCGCGTGAAATAAACCGCGGACGTGCCGCGCCAGCCGCCGATCTTGGTCTGCTGGATCACGATCGGCAGGACGGATTTGATGTAGGCGATGATCTCCGCGCGCTTCAAGCCGAGCCCGGCCTGCATCACCATGAGGGCAAGCTGCTCGAAAGCGCCGGCGGGACTATCGGCATGAACGGTCGTGATGCTGCCGGGATGGCCGGTATTGATCGCGCGCAGAAAGGAATAGGCCTCGGCGCCGCGGATCTCGCCGAGGAAGATCCGGTCGGGGCGCAAGCGCAGCGACGCCTGCAACAGCATCTCGACAGTGACGCGCGCCTCGCCCTGATCACCCTTCGAGGCGATCAGCGGCAGGTGGTTCGGCTGGATCGGCCTGACTTCGCGGGTGTCTTCGATGGTGATAATCCGCTCGTCGGCCGGTACCTCCTTCAGGATCGCGTTGAGGAAGGTCGTCTTGCCGGAACTCGTCCCGCCCGAGAGCAGGATCGAATAGCGGTTGACCACGGCGAGCCGGATGAACTCTTCGATCCGCCCGGCATCGAGATGTTCGCAGAGCGCCCGGTCGATCTCGCTGAGCATTCTCTCTCCGACCCTCTCCACCTGCCTGAACGAGCCGAGCCTGCGGTAATCGTCGAGCTGCATCTCCTTGATCACCTGCTTGCGGATCGCGAAGGCGCCGCCGGCGGGGGTCACCGGCGGAATGACGCCCTGGAAGCGCTCACCGGTCGGAAGCGCTGCCGACAACAGCGGGTGTTCCTCATTCACGTTCTGCCCGGAATGGCCAGCGATGCGCTCGGCGAGATGGCGGATCGCCTGCTCGGTCAACTCTGGAACCTCGTGGCGCTCCATCTCCGATTGACCGAAACGCTCGACCCAGACCACGCCCGGACCATTTGCGCAGATCTCGACGACCTGATCGTCGTCGAGCCAGGGACGGAGCGGCCCAAGCGCGCGATCAAGGAAGACCGTGAGATTTCTGGATGGTGCGCTCACGCCTGAGCTCCCGCAGCGCCTCCTTCACCGGATCGGGGTAAAGGGACGAAAAATCGAGGTCCCGCCGAACGAAGACGATGATCCTTGTGCCCTGGTCGAGATGAATCGTCGGTGGGATGTTGATCGAGTTTTTCAGTGCCTCCTGGGCGATACTGGTCAGGGTCTGCGAGACATTCTGGGCAGCGATCTGCCTCGCCTGAAGCGAGAGCTGGTTTTGACCGACGCCGGTCTGGGTCTGCGTGACCACGCCGGTCGCGGGATCGGTCGTGGTGATGACCGTGCCGTTGCCCGTCATGTCGTAGTTCTGGCTAAAGCCGCTCAGGAACTGCGCGGCGCCGCCGACGAGCGACAACATGATCGCGGCGCCGAAGCGCTCGAGATAGTGGTTGTCGACGGTGCCGGCGCTGCCGGCCCGGCCGAGATCGTCAGTGCCGTTCGAACCGAGCTGGACCGAGACGCCGTCGGAGCGCAGCAATCGCGTCCAGACGACGAAGACACGGGTCTGACCACGGGTGAGTCCGGACTTGTACTCGCCGACGAGACGGCTCCCGGCCGGGATCAGGATACGCCGGCCGTCGAAGGACCAGACATTCTCGGCGACGACGGCACGTACCATGCCCGGCAGATCGCTCTGGACGGCGGTCTCGAGCACCCCGCGGATCATCGTGCCCTGGGTTACCAATGCGTCGATCCGGTTGTTCCTGGTCGCGCGCGCGACATCGACGCCGGCGGCGGAGAGCGAGGCGAGGAAGCGACGATTGGGGTCGTCGTCCGCGGCTGCCGCTGGTCCGGATGCGCTCTGGGGATTCATCGCGCCGGCGGCCGTCGCGCTATTGTCCGAGATAACCTGTGACGCGCGCAGGCGCTCCCATTTGCGGCGCTCCTCCTCCGCCAGACGCTGGCGTTCGAGCTCGGCCAGACGGCGTGCCTCGTCGTCATTTGGCATTGCGGCCGGGAAGGGAGGCTCGGGCGCGAGCGGCGGGTGGATGGGCTGCGGTGGTGCTGGCGGAGGCGCCGCCGGCTCGACCGGCGCTTGCGGAATGACGATCGTGCCCTGGTCGGTCTGAGGCCGCGGCGTCGACAGCGACGGCGCGGGAAACTGCGTCGTCGTGAACTCCTCCTTGTCCGGCGCGGTCATGACGGTCGAGCGCTGACTGGTGGTGCGATAGATCAGCCAGCCGGCGACGACGGCCGCTCCGACAGGAACGCCGACCGTAAGCAGGCGCCCGAGCACGGTGCGGCTGCRCGCGACCGAGGTCGCGGCGGCGGCCTCCAGCTCGAAAGCGCGATAGTCCTCGGCGCTCGGCATCGCTCCTCCTTATTGTCCCGTCGCGTCGACGCGCCGTGGCCCATAGGGCTCGAGCCCGGTCGGTTCGTGCAGATTGGTGCGGCGCCGGTTGAAGATGCAGGTCGCGTCCTGGCCATTGCGCAGCGTCCACTGCGCGGCGACCTTGTCGACGACGACATACGGCCCTTCCGTCCGGAAATTGACCAGGCTCTCATTGCGGTCGCCGTCGACGATATAGATCGCCGGCGTCTCACCCTCGAAACGGAACCAGGTCTTGATCCCGTCGTCGAACACGGTCACGGGCTTGTTGGCGGAAGCACCCTTGTAGCCGTATTCGCTATTGGCATTGGCGATATTGAGGGCCTTCAGATTAGGATGGGCGGCGCGCTCTTTGGCGGCCGCGAGCAGGCGCGCATCGGCCTCGTCATCCGGGAAGCGGAAGCGCACGGCGTAGGTCTGGTTTTGGACAGGATGCGTGTTCGAGCGCAGCAGGAAGACATAGACACGCTTGGTGGTGACGACATTCAGGTTCGATTGGGCGTTCTTCTCGACCGGTTTGACGAAGATGATGTCGCCCTTGCGATTGGGCTCGACCTTCCAGGCGATCGCATCGCCAAGCGCGAGGGTCTCGATCTTCTCGTCCGACTGGAGCTGGATCATCGTCGAGGTGCCGTAGCTGGCGTCGATCGCCGTGACATCGTCGCGATTGTAGGCGACGTCGCGGATGCGCGCGTCGGTTCGGCCCGGCCTCGGCGTCGCCTCGGCGCAAGCTGCGGAGATTGGCAGGGCCGAGATCGCGAGGCCAAGCAGGATGCGCCGGATCACGGCTGGCTCCCGGCGGTGCCCGGCGAAGGAGCCATCTCCTGGTCGCGGCGATATTCGAGCGCCTGGAACCCGAGCGGGTTGTCGAAGCGCCATTGGTTGCGCATCGGCGTCGCGGTGTAGCGGAAACGGACGAGCGAGACCCAGTGGCGGGTCAGGATGTTGGTCGCCGCTTTCTGGTCGGTCGAGAAGCGCACCAGCGCCGTGCGGTTGTTCGGGAAAGTCACGGATTTGATGGTGACCGCGACCTCGGTGTTCGAGCCGAAAAGCTTGACCGGATTGTTCGGGTTCGCCGGCGAGTAGATCTCGGTGAGCTCGCGCGAGGCATCGCCGGCCGAGAGCAACTGGGCGAGGTCGAAATTGTCCTTGAGCGCGCGGGGATCATAGGTCTCCCGCGCCTTGATATAGCGCACGACACTGAACATGGTGACGGCTTCGTCCTGGGTCAGCGCGCCCTCCGCCATCGGACGCTTGACCTCGACGAATCCCGTCGTCTTGTCGACCACGACCATATAGGGCTCGTAGGTCTTGAGCGGCACGAGCAGGGCGAGCAGGCCAAGCGCGACGATGGCGACGATCGACATCACTGCCGCGACGATCCAGGCAAGCGCCCGGGAATTGCGGTTGCGGCGAGCGAGATCATGTTCCCAGCTCGTGCCCTCAGCATAATAGCGCGGATCGACCCGAGGTTTTTCCGATGCGGCGACCTCGCTCATGACTGCCCTCCCCGCTCGCGGGTCCCGGGCGCGGCAGCCTGATTGCGAATCTGGTCGGCGAGCCGGCGGAATTCGGCCGTCTCAGCCCAGGAGCCGGCGCGCAGGCCAACGCGGGCGCGCTGACGAGCGGTCAGTTCCTCGCGCCGCGACAGCGATGCTGGCTTGAAGGGATTGCGCAGATCGAGCCGGATCCGGTTGGCGGCGAGGCCGAGACGATAGCCGGTCGCTGTCGCCAGCACGGCGCCGATCCGCGGAGCGTGGACCGGAACGCCGCCGGCGATCGCCGCGGCGACGTTGTTGATCTGAGCGAGCAGCAGGACGCCGATGATGGCGAGCAGAACGACCGGACCGATCGTGGCCCAGGTCGCGGATTTGCTGCCGGCGACGCCGTTCAGCGCATCGATCGATTGCTGGATCAGCGAGACGTAGAAGGCGAGGAAGGCGTAAACGAGGACCTGTACCACGAAATACTGCGCGATCGCGCCGAGCCAGCCGCTGAAGAAGCGGCTCGTCACGCCGAAGAGCAGCAGGATGATGAAGAGCGGCGCGAGCGCGAGCAGCAGCCACATGAACATCTTCGAGAGAATGATCAGGAAGATCGCGAAGCCGATCAGGATCGCCATCGCGACATAGAAGACCGCGGCGAAGATGTAGGGCCCCCAATTGGTGATGCCGGCATTCTGCAGAAAGGCTTCGGTGGCGCTGTTCGTCGTGTCCCATATGTTCTGCAGGGCATTCTGGACGCCGTTGACCGAGGTGAGATTGGCCGAGGTGCCGGTGTTGTTGGCGGTGGTGACGACGCTGAGCAGCGCGTTGCCGATGGCCGAGGGGCCGCTGTTCATGGCGTTGTAGATCAGGGTCTGGAAATCGTTCCAGCTTGTGGCCAGTGCGTAGATGATGAAGGCCCGGAGCAACCTGAAGGCATGCTCGGTCGGGCCGCCGGTCGCGGTTCCCTGCCAGATGCCGATACCCCAGAAGATCACGTAGAGCGTAAGCAATAGTCCGGCGACGCTGGTGGCGCCGCCGGAAGTCGACGCGTTCGCCAGCGCCTGATAGGCGTTCGAGACATAGTTCTGCCCGATCTGGTCGACGGATTGCAGAAGCGTCGTGACGCTGAAGCTGTTGCCCATCGCTCTCCTCAGATCGGCCGCATCGGGCCGCAGGGCGTCAGCGAGGTGAACACCGCAGGAGCCAGCGGTTCGCTTCCCGCATATGAGGCGATCGAGGAACCGTCCTCATCGGCGGCGCACGGCGCCTTCAATGGCCTGTAGGCGCAGCCGCCGAGAAGGCCGGTCAACAACATGAGCGTCGTCAGCCTGTGGAGGACCTTCACGGTTTCAGCGCCTTCGGTTGCGTGAACGTCGTGGCGCGTGAGGCGTCCTTCGCTGCGTCGTCCGAACTCTGCGTGATGGCGGATGTCGCGGGGCGGATGGAGCGAGCCGTCGAGAAGCCGATGGCRGCCGCGACGAAGGCGATGACCAAYCCGCCGAGGCACCACAGCACGACCTTGCCGGTGTCGCCTGTCATGGAGTGAACTTCATGGCGCGGGCCGCTGCCGATTCCGCCGCGAGGCGATCGAGATTGGCCTGGTTGGCGGCGGCCGCGGCCGTGTTCACCGTGCCGCTGAGCTCATTGATGGTCTGGCCGGTCTGGATCTGAACTTGCGTGTTCTGATCGACGCTGCCCTTGAGATCCTGGGCCTTGCCGATTTCCTGACCGCCTTGGGAGAAGGCCTGAGAACGCTGCCTCACCGCGCCTTGCGTGGAATCGATCAGCCCTGACAGGGTCGCCGCGACATTGACCGAGTTCTTGTAGGCGGTGTCGACCGGATGGGTCTTGCCGCCGACGAGCCCGGTGATGGTCTGCACGAGCTGCAGCCCGTTGATCAGCGAGGACACGATGTTCTGCGATCCGGAGCCCATCCCGGCGAAGGAGAGCGTCCCGCCCGAGATAACCGAGCCGAGTGAGGGGGCCGATCCCATGGAGAAGCCACCGCCGAGCGCCATCTGCGCGAGCGAGCCTTGCGCCTGAGACGAGCGGTCTCCGGTGACTGCGGCCAGCGTCCTTTGCGTGTGTTGCATGATCTGCTGGTCGGCGRCGAGGATCTGACGCGTCGTCGAGGCGATTTCCTGGGCCTTGGCGAGATTGGCGTCGTCGCGGGTCGGGACTTGCGCGAAGACCGGGCYCGCGATGGCGATCGCAAGGCCTGAGAGCAGCAAGCGGGGACGCATCGATCTCTCCCTTATCGGCTGTTGGCGGCGGTGACCGCGTTCTGGATCTGCTCAAGGAAGAACAGGACGTTGCCGGCAGCATCGACATAGCGGGGCGTGACACAGGCCGGATCGCCTGAGGTGCCGGCTTCCGGCAACCGACAGCTCGACGGGGTGCGGCATGGRTCGGGGGCGATCCCCGAACCGGTCGTGCCRG
Source organism: Allobosea sp. TAB14 (assembly GCF_052113865.1). Taxonomy (NCBI): domain Bacteria; kingdom Pseudomonadati; phylum Pseudomonadota; class Alphaproteobacteria; order Hyphomicrobiales; family Alloboseaceae; genus Allobosea; species Allobosea sp. TAB14. The sequence goes on from NZ_JBFRDQ010000012.1 coordinate 15,212, forward strand.
TCGGACAGACCGTTCCCGTTGMCGCCGGATGGGTGGCGCCACCTGCCCGCATCCCGCCGGCGGCGCGGCTTCCGTCGCTGCTGCGCGCGAGATTGAGGGCATTCAGCGCCGTCACCCATAAGGTCGCGGAGTTGATCGCCTCGTTCCAGGCGAGGTTGTTCTGGATCCGGGCCGCGCTGTTTGCATCAAGGGACGCCATCACCGTGTCGGTCGCGCCAACCTGCTGACCCGTTGCGCGAAAGCCATTCTGCGCCGCCTGCAGGGTCGAACGGCTGGCATCGAGACCACCGACGACATTGCCGGCGGACTGGAAGAGCGTCTGGTTGTTGAGGGCCGCGCCCTTCGCACCAGCAGCCGGCGTGACGGAACTCTGCGGGCTGTAGGCCTGGATCTTGCGGGCACCGTCACCGCTCTGCGGTTRCACGGCCGGGTTGGTGAGGTYGGCCTTCTTGCCCGTCCTCAGCGCGCATTTGACCCCCTTGTTGGCCTCCTTGCGCTGGCTCCTGATCGGAACGAGCTCGACCGTCGTCCCGGTGGTCTCCGACTGCTTCGTCAGCAGGGCGGCATCGTTGACCGGGACATTCGCGTGTGCGGGCGCCGCGCCAAGCRRCGTCACGAGCGCAATARCGAGGCGTGCCCGCTTCATGAAGCCTCCCTTCCGAGGAAGATCGGCAGCCAGGTTGTAGGGTCCTCACCCACGCGGGCGCGCAGCGCGTCGAGCTCGGCCACCGTCTCGGTGCGTCCGGACAAGACCTTGATGAGATCGGGCATGCCGGCGAGGTTCAACCGTGCCACGATGCTGTCGCGCCCGTGCTTGATCAGGAAAGAGCGGCTTTCCGGCGCGGTCGAGCGGATCCAGGCGATCTCGCGGCCGGACAGGCGAAAGGCTTGGGCGTAGCTGTCGTCGTCGGCCTTCGGGTTCGGGAAGAAGATGTTAGTGCTGGTCTGTTCGATCAGTGTGTTCGACGACTTCGAGCGAACGATATCGGCCGCCGATTGCGTGCCGAAGCCGATGATGCCGTTTTGCTTGCGGATCGTCTTCAGCTTGTCGCGGATGAAGAAGGCGAAGACATCGTCGTCGAGCAGGCGCCAGCCCTCGTCGAGGAAGATCATGACCGGATCGCCGGTCAAAAGCTCCTCGGTCCGATGGAAGATGTACATCAGCGCCGCGGTGCGGATGACGGTATCGTCGAGCACCCGCGTCATGTCGAAGCCGAACACGCTCGAGATCGAGAACCGGTCCTCGTCATTGTCGAAGAGCCAGCCGCGCTGGTCGGCCCGCATCCAGCTTTCGAGCCGGGCGAGCAGATCCCCCTCGCCCGCCCGGATCCGCCCGCGCAGCAGGGTCGAGAAGGCTTTGAGCGTTCGACCTTCRGGGCCGGCGCCGAGTGARGCYGCGATCGCATTGCGGATCACCTGCTCTTCGGAGGCCGAGAGCTCGCCGCCATTGCTCGGCCTCAGCATGAAGGCAAAGAGYTGGAACAGGAATKCGCGATTGGGTGCGGTATCCGGCAGCGAGAGCGGRTTGAAGCCGGTCGGCTCGCCAGGCACCARCGTCTCGTACCGGCCGCCAAGCGCGCGGATGAAGATCTCGGCGCCGCGATCCTTGTCRACGAAGACGAGTTTTGGCCGCGGTTCGATCCGCTGGGTCTGCGCCGCGATGAACGAGAGGAACACCGTCTTGCCCGAGCCGGTCGGGCCGAGCACGGTGAAGTTGCCGATGTCGCGGATATGATGGTTGTAATAATAGGCCGTCTGCGAGGTCGTCTCGAAGACCGAGATCGCCGGTCCCCAATGATTGCCCGCAGGCCTGCCGCTGGGATAATTGTGCAGCGAGGTCAGTCCCGCAAAATTCTTCGACGAGAGGATCGACTTGCGGGCGATATAGGCGAAGTTGCCGGGAAGTTGGGCCCAGAAGGCCGGCTCGCAATTGAGATCCTCGCGYACCCAGATGACCGAGCGATCGGTGAGAGCYGCGCCGACCGCTGTGACGGCCGCGCCGACCTCGGAGAGATCGCGACCAAGGCACATCACCGTCATGTGATGCTCACCATAGATCGCCTCGGAGGCGAGGAGCTCGTCGCGCGCGTCGTCGAGATGCTCGGCGACGATCGAGCCGGCCTCGTCCGACATGTCGACCTGACGGGAGACACGTTCGATCTGCTTGGCCGCTTCCGGCCGGTCGACGATCGCAAAGCTCTGAGTTGCGATGAATTCGTGCGGGACGCGCAAGAGATTGTCGAAGGAGCCGGGCCCGGTCTGGGCCGGATATTCGCGGATCGAGACCATCGCGCCGAAGCGGGTGTCGGGGGGGCCGGCACCGCGCAGCTCGATCGCGTTGCGGCCGAAGAAGATGCGCTTCATCGCCAGCGCCTCTGCCAGATCCATGCGCGGCAGATGCATCGGCCGCGGCAGGCCGCCATTCAGCAACTGGACCAGGAACTCGAGCGGTTCGGAAAACCAGRCGCCCTCGCGATCGACGACGCSGAGCTGCCGGATGCCGTAGCCCGACAGGTTTTCGCGGATCGCGGTCGCGACGTCGCGCAACTCGCTCAGCGCTGTTTGCTGCGCAACCGATGCGCCYGACTCGTCCTTGCGGCCGAGCAGCTTCGCCAGCATGAACTCGAAGGTACCTGCCTGGCCCTGCAGCGGGCGGCGGACGAGCGTCAGGTAGAGATCGTTGACGAACATCCGCCGCTTCGACAGCGCGGCATTATAGCGTTCGTCGAGCTCCCGGCAGAACGGATTGTCGAAGCTGGAGTCGATCCGGGGCTGAACCTCGCGCCGCACGATATGGGAAACGAGGGCGAAGCGAGAATTCGCCAAGGTGCGCACGACGTCGTTGCGGCCGAGCAGGCGTGCATTGACCTCGCTGAGATCGGAGGTCTCGAAGGAATAGCCTTCGAGCTTGAAGATGGTCAGGACCAGACCGTCGCGCGTGCGGATGATATGGTCGTCGACATGCCTGATATAGGGCACATGCGAGGAAACCGGGCGTTCGCGCCGCGCGACGGCGCCGAAGGTCAGTTCATCGAGCAGAGCGCGGGCGACCACGACGCCACCTCAGACACTGTAGCTGTCGGCGCTCCAGAAGGAGCGTGAACGCGGCGGGCACTTCGCTGATTTGACGAAGAGGATCTCAAAGATCCGATCATCGCGCAGCGTCATGACGAAGCCGAGCAGATGCAGCGGGATTGCGACGAGCAGCATCATCAGATTGTGCGAGACGAGGAAGCAGACGCTGGTCACGACRCCGTTCAGCATGAAATACATGTAAGGCACSCCCATCAGCGTAGGCGCCCGTGTCAGCGCCTTGACCAAAGGTGTGATCAGCGGATCCTCGAGCTCGCTACCCGTCATTGGCCGACCGCCGACTGGAAGAACTGGACGATCTGGGCGGAGCCGAAGACCAGCACGATGCCGAAGATGACGCTGCCGGCGATGCCCCAGGTCAGCCGCGCGGTCCAGGCGAAGAAGCCGCAGGCGATCACCGCGAGCGTCGCGAGCGAGGTCGCGATCGGTCCGGTCATCGTCGAGACCAGTTGCTGCAGGGTCGACTGGACCGGTTGCAGGGTGCCGCCGGATTGGGCGGAYGCGGCGTTGCCGGTCAGTGCGAGAACGGTGCCGGCGAGAACGATGCCGGCAAGGGTACGCAAGGTAGRCGAYAGGATCATCGGTGCCTCCATTCAGTCGAYGTGCATGACGAAGCCGTCGTTCCAGCCAGCGCCTGGCGGTGCCTTCGACGGAGATCTGCCGGCGACCGTGCGGCCGGGCGCGGGCAATGTGTAGAAGTCGTTGATGACCTCGGCGACGTAACGCACGGTYTCCGGATARGCCGGAACGCCGCGGTTCTTCTCGACCGCATCCTCGCCGGCGTTGTAGGCGGCGAGGATGTAGAACGGGTTGCGGTACTTCTCGTGCAGAGCGCGCAGGAAGCGGATACCGCCGCGGACATTGCCGACCGGGTCGCAGAGATCGACCTGGAAACGCTTTGCCGTCTCCGGCATGAGCTGCATCAGCCCGAAGGCKCCCTTCTCGGAGATCGCCACCGAATYGAACCGGCTCTCGATCTTGGCGACCGCGAGCACGAAGTCGGGATAAAAGTCCTCCTCCGTGGCGACACGGGTCACCAGCGCGCGCGCCTCCGCCGCAGGCAACGCCTTGTCGATGGAGCAGGGCGGCGTGGCTCGCGCTCTGTCGCTGCGTGCGGCTGGTGCGGGTATCGGCGACACCGGGATCACACGCCCCGACATATCCACGGCGGCCAGCTGCGGCGGTGGMCGCTYCTGCGCGCGAGCGCCCGCGGAGGCGATGGCGAAGATCGTWAATCCGACTGTCAGGCCTCGAATCYGCATCTCTCGGCTCTTCCAATCTAACATCTATTATAATAGATATTAGACATAGCTGYTTTGGCACGARCTGGTCAACCCCGATCGCGGAGGAAYGCGTGAGAGCTGTTCGGATGATGGTGATGCTTAGTGCATGCGGGTCGCTCTTGGTCGGCCCCGCGGCRGGSCAAGACGCTTCRTTCGGCTGCAAGGTGCTGCTCTGCTCGGCCGCAACCTCGCCGGGCTGGCCGAGCATCCCYTATTGCGTGCCGGTCATGCAGACCCTGTTTCGGATTCTCGCYAAGGGCGGGAGTTGGCCGAACTGCCCGGAAGCCCGCGCCAGCGGCCTTGGCTATGAGCCTTATCAGGCTTGCTCCGCTGGCCAGACGCCTGTCCTGGCTGGGGACGATGYCGGGACGGCRCTAACCGAAACCCCTCACGGCAATCTCTGCGCCGACCTGTCGAAACCGCGGCAGGACTGCTCAACGGATGCGGGCTGCCGCACGCGCTATCCGACGACCCCGCGCGCGATGCGCAGCGAACCGTATTTCGTCGACTTCGTCACGGCGAACGGCGCCCAGCGCTTCTACTTCTCGCTGCAGGGCTATTGAGATGAGGCGAGCGAAATCCGTCGCGATCGCGATGACGATCCTCGCGACCACCAGCGCGTCGGCGCAGACGGCGTCACGCTGGTTCCCGATTCCGGCGCAGGCGCAGTATCTCACCGGCGACAGCTGGTCCGATGCGGGCACGACCTATCGCCTCTACGGCGTGCAGTCCTGTCTGCGCGGCACCAGTTTCACAAACGCTCGGGGCATCCGCCGAGATTGCGGCGAAGCGTCGCTTGCCATGCTCGTCGCACTGACCCGCGATCTGAAGCCGCAGTGCCATGACGCGGCCGCACTGCCACAGAGCCGCACGGTCTTCGTCTTCTGCATCGCCGCGCGCAGCGAAGGATCGGGCGCAGGCTCGCGGATCGATCTCGGCACGGCCTTGATCGCCACGGGCTTCGCCTTTGCCGCGCTGAAGCCGGACGGCAAGCCGGTGCATGAASCCTATCTCGTGGCCCAGCGCATCGCCCGACAAGCCCGTGCCGGCCTCTGGGCCTTTCCCGATCTCCCCGACCCCAATGCCGTCATCCTGCGCGGTTTGCGTGAGGACAGCTCGCATTCGGTCGGCATGCCGTCACCACRCTGATCGTTCCATCAGGAGACTTCAGATTGCCGCCTCGAGCTCGATATGGGAATCTCGCAATGGCGCGGCTGCGTGACGCCGGCGTCGGCTGCCTCAGTGCGCTCGCTTTTGTCGCGCCGTGCTTGGCGCAGGCCTCGAGCACCGGAATCTATCGTCCAAAGCTGCCGGCGCAGTCGCCGCCCCTGCGCGTCGAGGTCATCGACGGCACCCGCCTCCGCGACATCGAGACGAAGGCGGTCTTTCGACTCCACGGCATCGAGACCTGCGCGCCCGGCCAGATCGCGACTCTGGAGCGCCAGGCTTGGCCCTGTGGAACGGTTGCGGCGGCCTGGCTGGTGAACGCGACCCTCAACCGCTGGCTCGCCTGTGCCGTGATCCGCGAAGAGGGCGACGAGCGCCTCGCGCGCTGCGCCACCGCCCATCATCCGGATCTCGCAGCTTCAATGCTGCGCGAGGGCGTCGCGGTTCTGACTCCCTCGGCCAGGAACGACCGGGAAGTCCCGCCAAGCTATGGCCAGGCCGAACAGCAGGCACGCAAGGCCTACCGCGGTCTGTGGTCGAGCACGTTCGAGATGCCCTGGGACTGGCGGGCGCGCTGGCCCGACGGAGCTCGGGCTGTCGGGCGCGAGGCTATGCCATGATGGTGCGCTCGACGTGGTCCATCATCGCGCTCGCGATGGCGGTCTCCGGATGTTCGACGTCGGCCCCGGAGCCGGTGCCATTGATCGCCACGGAATCGGCCCTGGGACGGCACGCGTTGCAGACGCCGGCGCATGTCGTTCCCGGAAGGCTCGAATATGCGCCCGACAATTCGACCTTTGCGCCGATCCTGACGGAGCGCTTCCCTTACCCCACGCAAGCAGACGCCAATGCCGCCTATCTCCGATGGATCGRCRCGGCCGCTCSAGGCCGTTCGTATCCTTCGGCAGTMCGCCTGTTCGGCTGCAAGCCGGGCRCCGTCGACGCGCAGACCGCGCGGGTGACCCGCTATCGCGGCCCCGTCGTTCACTGCGCSACAGACTTGCTCGACGGGGATGGCCGACGGCTGCGGCGCGAGACGGTGAATGTCTACTACCACCGCTCGGCCTGGACGATGCAGCCGGTCGATCCGCCGCGCGCGCCCGTCGCCTGGCGGGATCGGGAGGGTTCGCCCCGCGATATCTGGCGGTGGCTACCTGGCCGGTCTCGATACCAATAGGGGCCGGTGATGGCTGATCTGGCTGCGATCGGGAGAAGGGACAGCGAATACARGGGCCCGCCGCACGGCTCGGCTCGCCGRCACCGCATGCCGGTCCTGATCGCGCTGGCCCTGAACCCGGTGAATACCGCGCCGCTGCTGGCACAGACACTAACGCCGGACCCGGGCGCGTGGCGCCCCCTCGCCTATTCCGACTTGCAGCGGCCAACGCCGCGCAATGCGACCTATGCCGACATCTGGAAGGATCAGCTCGACGCCAACAACGAAGCCTATAGGGCGCGSGGCGATCGRCGATTTGTTGATGGCAATGCGCCGGCGACGGCGGCGCATTTCGTCATCTGGAGCGAGCAGCGATCGGTYGTCCTCACGGTGCTGAACACYGCGCTCGGCTGCTCACCCAAGCTGCGCGACGCCAAGGCGCAGGTCCTGGTCAAGCTCTGCCCGATGCGGATTGCGATCTACAACGGCATCCGCGTCGAGACACTCGATGCCGGTCGCGGCTGCTATCTCGAACCCCAGGCTAACAGCACGRTCAATCCGTCYGTCGCAGCCGCTTACGGCGCCTATGACGTCGGCGCGAGGCGCCTGAAGCTCGGCATGGTCGTCAATCACCGGRTCGTCGACGGCTGCTCCTTCAACATTCCGCTCGTGCGCCCATGAGCAGCCACCACCCAAGGAGGGACCCATGAGACCAGGATTGTTCRGGATTGTCGCCCTGGCTGCCGCCAGCATCGCGATCGCGAACCTGTCCGATGCGGCCGARGCGAACTTCACCTACAAGGTGAGCTATCGCAACGTTGCGGCCGATCCCGAGGGGATCTGGACAGGGSRGGCCCTTTCTGGCGGCCCCGTGACRATCCACGARTACCARCTCCGCACAATGGGCCGCGAATTCCTGATCTCGCAAATCTGGAACGACGACTGTGCGACCGCCATCTGCCCGACCCGGCTGCTGCGCCTCGAGCCTGGTGGCGGTCGCACCGTGCTCGTCGACGACATGATGCGCCAGATCATCCCCCCGAACGATCCACGCTTTACCGGCCTGCCGGCCAATGGTCCGCAGGCCGAGTTCGCCAGGAATCCTTTCCGGCTGAGCGACGACGGGAAGACGCTGCTGAACGGCGATTTCCGCTTCGACRTCGACGAGGCCAAGCGATGATGAAGCGCCCTGCCCTCTTCGAAGCCGGCGTCGCGCTCTGCCTCTCCTCGCCGCTCGTTTTCGCCGGAGAATCCGCTGCGAGTTTGATCGCCGCAGGCATCCCGGCGAACTGCGCGCCTTTCGCGGCGAAGGTCTCTGCGGCCGAGGGGAAYTTCGGTACGACCAATCAATATGGCTGTCTSGGGGCYTTTCAGTTCTGTCCCGGCACCTTCGAGCGCTACTACACTGGCAGCGCCCAAAGCTTTCTCAACGACCCGCAGGCGCAGGTCGCCGCCTGGACGCGCTATCAGCAGAATTCCTGGTCGCAGGTCCGGAAGAACGGCATGGATTCACTCATCGGCCAGCAGGTCTGCTCCGGCGGCCGCTGCGCTACGATCGACCAGTCGGCAATCCTTATGGCCTGCCAGTTCGGTTGCGGTAAAGGCGGCAAGCTCGCCAACTATGCCGCGAGCGGCGAYTGCAATGCGCGCAACGTCAAGGACGGCAACGGCGTCAGCGTCTGTACCTATCTGGTCAAAGGCGCTGGCTACGATGCCTCCTGCTTTACGGGTGATCCAATGACGAGCTGTGTGCCAGCGCCCACAGAGCCGGGCGACTATCCGACGTCGATCGGGGTCGCGGCCAACCCACCCTCCCCTTTCGATGCGTCGGTCATCGTGCGCTCGACGGAGGTTTAGCGGCGCGTTGGTTTCGCTCGTAGCTATTGAGCCGCCGGCTTCTTTCGGTGCCATCTMKTCGGGTTAGCCTGACCGCGCGGAAATCGGGGCCCTTGCTTGCGTCTTTCAATTCCCGCTGCGAAACTCCAAATAGATTATCGCAGACCGCTTGAGGGCGTTGGTATTACATCTCGARTGCAGCGCGACTATCCCGTTCGCGGAGGCGATTGGTCTACGAGGCTAGGTTGAAGACCATCGCGGTTGATGGCTACTCATCTTGACATGACGAAACCGGATGCTTCCTCGCTCCCCCGCTCGCTGGAAGCACGCTATTTAAGCAATTGGACCTCGGCTTAAATAGGAGTTGAGCTAAGATAAGCGCTCTTRAATAACGGGCGACACCATCCTGGGCGAGTACACGCAGYGGGTTCGTGACAGCATTCTTCCGCTTTCAGTGGMGAGAACCCCGCCGGCTGCGTTCGACGGATGKTCCTTCACTGACGACACGGTCGATCACGAGCAACCCATCRAAACCTGCGAACTCTGCGGTCAGCAAGACCTTCGCTRTSACTTCGAGATCGCTAATCACYATACCGACGCAACACTKTGGGTCRGCTCCCATGGCATACTGCAATTCGMCGTGGCCGTSATGGAGAAAGGCCGGTGCCTGTCGCCGASCGAGGCGAAGCGTCGTGGTATCGCTTCTTGGTACCCGGTTACTTTGGCGCAGGCGGGTCAAGGAGATCCCTTAGGATCAACGGTCCGAATGCATCAATCTGCTTATCGACGGCGGGGCTAAKATCCTCGTCACAATAGTAAGCGTAAACCAGTGCCCAGAATACCACCTCGTCAGACCGGCCACCGAACAAAGCCTTCTGCATGGTTCTTCCCATCAGTGTGATGGCGCGCACGTGCTCATATCGGGTGCGCAACTCGCCGGCCACGACCTTCGCATCGGTCATGCGGATCATCGTCTGCCCCCTGCTCGAACAGAAGATCAAGCCGCCGTCGGGAGGGGGATCTCGGAAACCACGGAAGTTTTGGAACCGCGCGCCTCATGGATCGTGTCGAGGGTTTCACGATTGAAGGACATGCGCAGCGCGACAACTTCGTCTCGACCAATTTTCTTCGGAAACCCAAGCGGCCTGGCGAAGAAGCGCAACTGCATAGCTTTGACCATGAGGCGCCAATCGATCACAACCGTGACGGTGTCGACCCGGTGCCTCAAACCCCATTCCACAAGACCCTGGACGAGTTCGAGGAAGGGTCCATCGGGCCGTGGGCGCAAGTCACGCCATCCGGGCGCAACGCAAAACCGCGTCCACTCGAAGACGCGCGGCCCGGTTGGCGGCTGCTCRCGACAGAGGTCGCCSAGGACCTCCGTCAGCAGATGGGGGCGTGTCGTCGGCAGCAGCCGCTGATATCCAACAATCTCGTCGCCTCGTAGGCACACATGGTGAACCGCATGCTCATCGTCGAATTGATCGCGCTCAAGCCCATCTGGCCGGCGCAGGTCTATCCAGGCTTTTTCGTCGACGAAAATTGAGTGGCGGAAGCGGAAGACCCGATCCATCAGGGCGCCATGCCTATCGATGTCCGAGCCGGGAATGACCACAAGCATCGTGAAGCTCCTCGGCTGAAAGCGGCGCCGAGTGAGGCACATGGCTGGCCTTCTCTCACTGGTCACAAATGACCATTGCGGGTTTCGAAGGCCCCTTCCSCCGTATAGGGTTCACACGCGATCCGGCTGCTCTCGATAGCCACGGCAGAGGGCCAGTTCTTGATTGCAAGCGCGGTCGCAACGGCCACTAACGGTGGTGTCGCACCGAATTAGAACGTCCGGTGCTGGGGTTTGCCGCCTTCCCTCCCCTCCCCTCCCCTCCCCTTCGGCAAAGCCCATTGAGGCGCAGGAAGAAGCAGCGGCGTTTTGATCCTTCGATGGGATGCGATGATCCTTTGCTGCGCGGGTGACAATCCATGCGGCCAAATATCTTCGGGCGTTAACAGGTCATTAACCTTAAATCTCTGGACCGACGGCTAGAATCATGGCGTAGCTTATCGGGAGAAGGCCGATAAAGCGGCCTTTGCCCGACAAAGAGGAATTCTTACGCCAATGCCCGAAGCCGTGGCGCAAAAATCCATACAGTCGCTGGCACCTGCCGAGCGCGTTTGGAAGCATGCCCGGGTCCTTTCGCAGCAGCTGAATGCGCTGCGCGAACGCATGTACCCGCCGCACGCGCAGAAGAGCCTCCGTCATTTTCTGACGAATGAGGTTTCGAAGCTCACCTCGATTCCCGATTCGACGCTGAAGCTAATGTCGAATGAGGGCAAGGGGCCCCTACCCGCTCGTCTGGAGAACAATCACCGAGCCTACACTCTCGCTCAGATCAACGAGCTGAGGCAGCTCTTCGGCGCGCAGAAGCCCTCCGAAGCTCTTCGCTTTCTTCCGCATCGGCGGCGGGGGGAGCATTTGCAGATCCTGGCCATTGCCAACTTCAAGGGCGGCTCGGCTAAGACAACGACCAGCGTGCACCTTGCGCACTATTTGGCGCTGCATGGGTATCGAGTTCTCGCGATTGACCTCGATCCGCAGGCCTCGCTTTCAGCAATGTTCGGCGCGCAGCCCGAAATGGACGTTGCTGCCAATGAGACAGTTTGGGCCGCTCTTCGATATGACGAGCTCCGCCGCCCGCTGCGAGACGTGATCCGGAAAACCTACTTTCCGGGCGTCGATCTCATACCGGGCAATCTGGAAGTGATGGAGTTCGAGTACGAAACGCCCCGCATGCTGGCTCAAGCCAGAAAAGCCGATTCGCTCTTCTTCGAGAGGCTCGGCCTGGCTATTCGGGAAGTCGAGGACGATTACGACGTGGTCGTTCTCGATACGCCGCCATCGCTCGGGTACCTGACGCTGGCCGCGATTTATGCGTCAACRGGAATGATCGTAACGATCCATCCCGCGATGCTCGACGTGGCGTCGATGGGTCAGTTCTTGCTGATGATGGGCGATCTCATCGACGTAATYTCGCGTGAGCGAGCTTCGATGCGCCAAGATTTCTTCCGCTATCTCATCACGCGCCACAATCCGTACGACAAGCCGCAAACTGAGATTGTCTCGATGCTCCGGATGTTGTTCCCCGATGACGTCTTGGTGCCGGCGGCCGTCGAAAGTACTGCCGTTGAAGCCGCGGGCTTGGTGAAGAGAAGCATCTATGAACTGGAGGCAGGAGAGATCGGACGCGAGGCGTTCAAGCGCGCTCGCGAATCGTTTGACGCAGTGAATGAAGGGATTGTCGATCTCATCAACGAGAGTTGGGGCCGGCGATGAAGAAACCCGTGCGTCAATCAATCGTGGCGAGCTTCGGGCTGTTGTCTCAGACGGCATCGGAAGCGGAAAGCGAGAGCAGGCGTTCTGACGCTGCGTCTGAGAATTTTACTCCGCCAGCTCCGCGGGTTCCTGCGGGCGTGATTGGAGCTACGCAGCGGACCCTCTCGGACATYCGAGAAGAGCGCGATCGACTCCAGGCGATTGTGGATTCCGGCGTCGGTGGAATCGTGGAGCTCGATTCCAGCAGCATTGACCCCTCACCCTTTCCCGATCGCCTTCCCGACGACGATGACGCTGATTTTCAGGAGTTCAAGCGGTCGCTTGCCGAGGATGGTCAGCGGGTTCCAGTTCAGGTCCGACGTCATCCCGAGACGCCTGGACGCTACCAAGTGGTCTACGGCCATCGCCGTGTACGTGCCGCTCGCGAACTCGGAGTTCCGGTAAAGGCCATCATCCGAGACCTGGATGACGGCGAGCTCGTCGTGTCGCAAGGCTTGGAGAACGCTAGCCGGCAGGATTTGAGTTGGGTCGAGCGTGCGGTTTTCGCGAGTCGGATGGAGGCTGCAGGTGTTCGAGCCCGAGACATTAGGGGGGCGCTCGCCATCGATGACGCGGAGTTGGCGAAGATGCGGTCGGTATGGAGAGCCTTGCCTGGGGACTTAATTGTCGCCATCGGGCGAGCCCCGAAGGTTGGGCGTCCGAGATGGCTTGAGTTGGCGGCTGAGCTTGCTAAGGCCCCATCTCAAATTGCCGTAGCTCGAGAAACCTTGTCAGCTGACAAGGTTCGCGCGGAACCCTCCGACATCAGATTTCAGTTGGTTTTGGGCGCGGTGTCCGCCGCCAAGCAACCCTTAGAGAAGCAGGCTTTCGATCTGATGGCCAGTGATGGGCGAAGCGTGGGCAAGGCGCTGTTTGGTAGCCGAGWGATTCGGCTGAAGGTCGATGCTCATTCAGCGAACGAGTTCGCTTCGTTCTTTCGCGCCGAGTTGCCGGAGTTGATGAAGCGTTTTGAGGCGACACGCCGCGGACGCTGAATATGGAAACCTTGTCAGGTGACAAGCTTGAAGCAGGAGGGAAAAGGCAGAGCCATTCGCTGCGCAAGGTCGGAACAATGATCTTCGCGCGGTGAGCGAACCAATCCAGCAAAAGAAAAAGGCCCCCGAAACGGTGTYCCGGAAGCCCTTCTCTCGTGTGGTGACCTGAGAATCGCACTTCCTCGAATCGCCGTCAAGAGTCTCTTGGAGACGAAACGCCATTTTGGCGGGCGGGATTCTTTTGCCTAACCATAGGTGAAGGAACGTGGTGAATCACGCTGCATCGACGCCCTTTGGGCGGCGGACGCTGACGCTTGCCCATGTGGCAACTCAAGCGCTCGCGAAGGAACGGTCGCCCGATAAGGCGGTCCATAAATGGAATCTATTCCGGGATGTCTGCACGGCCAAGGCACGGCTGGGCGTGAACGAGCGCGCCCTGGCTGTGCTCGACGCCTTGTTGACCTTTCATCCAGAGACAGTGCTGACGGGCGACCAACTTGTCGTCTTCCCCTCTAACCAGCAACTGGCGCTAAGAGCGCACGGGATGTCGCCGGCCACCTTGCGGCGGCATCTAGCGGTGCTCGTCGATGCCGGTCTCATCATTCGGCGGGATAGCCCGAACGGGAAGCGCTACGCACGGAAGGGGAGGGGAGGGGATATCGAGCTCGCCTTCGGCTTCGATCTGTCGCCTTTGGTTGTTCGTTCTGCCGAGATCGAGAGTGCGGCCGAGGACGTCAGGCTCGACGAGCGCGCCCTGAAGCTCGTGCGCGAGCGCATCACCATCTGCCGGCGGGACATCGCCAAGATGATCGCTGCCGCGATCGAGGAGAATGTCCCGGCACATCAGGCGGGCCAAGGGCCGTCGACCTGGCAGGAGATTCATACGCTCTATCGGGCGATCATAGACCGGATTCCGCGCACTGCGTCGCGCGAGGTTCTGGAGCCAATCGCCGATGAGATGTCGATGCTGGCGGATGAGATCCTCAACCTATTGGAGCTTCACACAAAAACTCAGAATCTAAGCGGCACTGAGTCTCATTCTGAGCGTCACAAACAGAATTCAAATCCAGACCTCCCTACTGATCTTGAACCTCGCTTTCCAGAAAGCAGGGCTGGGGAGGTCGAGATCGATCGTGATCCGGGGAGGAGGACCGAACGGCCGTTCCCGTTAGGAATGGTCCTCGATGCCTGCCCGGACATCATCGATTACGCTCGGGGCGGGATTTCGAACTGGCGAGATTTCCTGGTGACGGCAGCGATGGTGCGATCGATGCTCGGAATCAGCCCGAGCGCCTGGCTTGATGCCCAGAATGCGATGGGCGAAACCGAAGCCTCGATTGTCGTTGCGGCAATCCTGCAGCGCGGGGAAGCGATCTCGAGCGCGGGCGGTTATCTGCGCGGCCTGACACGGAAAGCGGAAGCCAACGAATTTTCGATCGGACCGATGCTGATGGCGTTGATCGGAAGCCGCCGGCGTGAACCGAAACGAGCATAGCGCACCCGTGGATCGCTGACATGTGCGGGCCGTCGCTGACAACAGACTGGTACAACGGGCCTATGGTGATGAGGTTTGCTCGATGAATTGGAAGCCGCCGGCGCCGATCGACGCCAGTCCGGAAAACCGGGCCCGGGTGAGCGGGCCTGGCTTACGGACGCTCTTCAATGTCGCGCCCGTCTGGGAGCTCGATGTTGCCGAGATCCGAACGCTCCTGGGTATGCCCACATCGGACGAATTTCAGACCTGGTCTGATACTGCCCGCGCCGACGAGCCTCTAACCCTTGAAACCGACGTCCTATTGCGGATTTCGGCGGTGCTCGGGATTTATAAATTCCTCCGTCTGTTGGAGGGGACTAACGACGAGGGCTCGAAACGACTCCGAGGCATCAATCRTGAAAACCCCTTCAATGGGAAAGCGCCAATGGAGCTGATGCTGTCCGGCTTCGAACCTGGGCTGATGGATGTCCGTGGCTACTTGCTCGCCAAGGAGTACGGGGGCGGCACCGCCCCTAACGAGGTCGACCTCAACTTCAAGCCTTATACCGACGCCAATTTGATCCGTATCTGATATCGCCTCGGATGACCTCTTGTGTTGCAAGGCGGTCGATTCAATATCGGCGCCGCCAGCTCCCATGAACGATGCGGCTGAGGCGGGCTCTTGGTGCTGCAGTTTCGGTGTTTCAAAGGAATAGACGTGTTTCAGATCAAGGCCATGATCCGGGGTAGCAAGGTCAAGGAAGCTGCCCCTTCTGCGGTGGAGGCGCTTCGCCGCTACCGGGATATCCAGACACGTCCGGGTGTGACGGCTTGTTCGGTGATGAAGGGCGGCGTGCTGGTGGGGCAAGCCGAGCTCGTGAGCGCGGCGACAGTCGAGGACCTGCGCGCCAAATCCGGGATCTGACCTCGCGGCGAGGGCGAGGTTCTGCAGGACGCCTCGCGGTTCATCAATGATGTGAATCGTCAACGCGAGATTGATTCATCCTTTGCGTTGGACGGGTGTCTGCCATGAGCGCGAGATGCGCGCATGGACAGCTCCTTCGCCAAAGACGTGCCGCGCCTGCAGATGCTGGTGTTGGACCGATCCGATCCAGCGCAGAATATGGCCCGGTTCTATGTCCTTGCGATTGAGCCCACACTATTTGGCGATGTCGCGCTTGTACGCGAATGGGGGCGCCGGGGCTGTTCCGGTCGGCGGCGATTGGATCTCTACGGGGATCAAGAAGCCGCAGCCGAGGCACTGCAGGACTGGCTCCTTCGGAAGACCCGACGTGGCTACGGCGTCGTAGCAGCTTCGGTGACGAACGAGGGGGCATAGCCGGAAAGCTCCCGGTGTTGGGGCGGCCGCTTTTTAGAATGGCATAGTAGGCCGGGCCGGACTCGAACCGGCACCGGCCCTGTTATGAGCGGCAAGCTCTAATCA
This sequence comes from Allobosea sp. TAB14, assembly GCF_052113865.1. Taxonomy (NCBI): domain Bacteria; kingdom Pseudomonadati; phylum Pseudomonadota; class Alphaproteobacteria; order Hyphomicrobiales; family Alloboseaceae; genus Allobosea; species Allobosea sp. TAB14. Next base: position 31,027 of record NZ_JBFRDQ010000012.1, read on the forward strand.
TTGAGCTACCGGCCGGGTTGGGCGTTTAGCATTCAGCGCGATGGGCAAACAAGGCTGCGCGATCGTTCCTCTCGGGCCCGAGATGAGCCCTCAGACCCTGCGGCAGGCTGCCTCGTTCGCTCCGCGAGCGGATCGTCGTGGGAGGAGGAAGGGAGCTGGCCGCGTTGCTGCCTAGCCACACGAGAGGAGAGTCTGCCGGTTTGTCGACAATCCCGATTGCACGAGGCCGGGATGAGACCGAAGCTGGGCAGAGAGGGAGGCGAGATTATGCGTACGCCTGACAGCTCGGAAGCCTCTATGGCTCGCATCAACGGCATCCTCATTCGGAGTGCCATCGCTGTGGCGATTGCTGCGACGATCGTGCTGCCGCTGCTCCGCTAAGTCGGGTATTCCGAAAGCGCGCAAATTCGGCCGGAGGCGAAAAGTCGACCTCGTAGGRGCCTCGCTGAGTGCCCTTCGGGTATGTGGCGGCTAGGGTGGTGAGGCAAAGCGCTTAAATGCCCCCAGCGGTCATTTATGAGGCTTTTAGTCTGGCGGATGTGATCGTGACGTTTGTACGAACGATGCTGACAGCATAACCACYGTAGGTTGCGCCGAGAAAGGATTTTCCTTACTGTAAGGACTTTCCTTACGAGGGCTCGTCATGATCACGAGCAAGCTGACAAGCAAGGCGCAGACGACGATCCCGCAGTCTATCCGGACAGCGCTGCAACTGCGGGAAGGCGACGAAATCGCTTACAGCATTGAAGGCGGAGCTGTTGTGATCCGCAAGGCGCCGGCGCCGGTCGTGGTCGAGGATCCGTTCGGCACGTTTGGCGAATGGGACAGTGAAGCCGATCGCAGAGCTTATGCCTCCCTCTGATTTCCAGCAGGGCGACGTTGTCCGGGTGCCATTTCCCTATAGCGACCGCAACACAAGGCAACACCGCCCGGCGCTTGTCGTCAGCAACGGCGCGATCGGGGAGGGGAATGCACTGCTGTGGGTTGTCATGATCACCAGCGCCGAGAACCGGCCATGGGTCGGGGATGTGTCGCTGGGACGATTCTATCAGGAGGCCGGCTTGCCGGCTCCGAGTGTGATCCGTACTGTCAAGGTCACGACTATCGAGGCCGCCCACGCTCAGCAGCTTGGCCGTATCAACCCCGCCCTGATGGCTGAGGTGGGTGATCAGCTCAAGAAACATCTGGGTGTCTAACGGTCGCTCGCAGCGGCATTCCGGGCGAGGCGCCCGTCCATCTCGGCTGAGCCTGACGGAGCTCGCGCCGACCACGTCGACTCAACGTTTCAAAGTGCCAGGCGGGCGGCTTGGCTGAATTGCCGCTCGGCGTCGTTGTAGTAGGACGCCGCCTGCTGCACCGAGCGGTGCTGCGACTGTTGCATCGCCGCGGGGAGCGAGACGCCGTTGCGAGCGGCCTCGGTCAGGTAGCCGGAGCGCAGGCCGTGGGCGGAAAATTCCCAGGGATTGAGCCCGGCCTGAGCACAGCGGCGCTTAAGGATCAGGTTGACCGCCTGCGGGGTCAGGGCGCGGTCGGAGAGACCCTCCCAGCGGTCGATCGCCCGAAACACCGCGCCCTTGCTGATATTGGCGCGTTCGAGCCATTCGCGCAGGGCCTCRACCGGCGGCCCCACGATGAGGACGCGCGCATCGTCATTGGCCATTGCCGTCTTGGTTCTACCGAGCGTGATCGCCAGGCAGGGCAGGCGCGGGGAATTGAGATCCTCGGGATCGAGCGGGACCGGCGCCTCCTCCGAAAGCTGTTCGACGCGCAATCGTGCGATTTCGCTGCGGCGACGACCGCCTGAGCCAAAAGCTATCAGCAGCAGCGCCAGATCGCGCGTGTCGCTCAAGCGATCGCTGCGACAGGTCGCAAGCAAGCGGTCAAGGATATCGCGGGTGACGGCGCGCTGGCTCTTGCGCCGGCGGGGCCGGGCGCTGGCCCGCACCGCCAGACGCACCGCCGTCCGCAGTGATGGCGCGGTGAACGGGCCCATAAGGCCTTTCCAGCGGTGCAGCRTCGCCCAATGGGCGAGCCGGCGTTTGACGGTCGAGGGCGCGTGGGGACCGTCGCTGCGCAAATGACCGTCCAAGCGTAAGGCTGCGGCGATCGCGTCGGGCATGCCATGCGCGGCATCGGTTTCGCGTTGCGCCGGATCCCAGAGGTGTTGCGCGACGAACTTCAGCGTCAGCGCTTCCGGCGCCGGCCAGGGCAGGGGCGAGCCGGTTGCTGCGATCGCCCAGGCTTCGAGATAGGCCAGGTCCGAGGCGAGCGCGCGCAAAGAATTCTCGCCCAGGCCTTCCTGGGCCAGGTGGCGCAGCGTCGCGACATCGTCGTCGGTCAGGATCTTGGCGAGCTGATCGCGGCGCTCCAGCGGTAAAATCCCGGCGAGTGCGTCGAGCTGCAGGGCGCGCCGCGTTTCTGTCTCGGCCGAGAGCAGGAATGTCGATGTCACGGAGGCTCCTGGTGCGGCTGACACGGGCCGCTTTCGTCGACCGGATGCCCGGCCGACGTCGTCGGCGAGCTTTCGGAGCGCGAGAATCGCCGAATTTCGCAGGCGTGTCCATSACTATCGATAAGAGGTAATTATCGATAGTGAGAGATAYTAAGCTAGAGATATCGGAGTGAAACAATCTAATTGTTAATTTGACTGGGTATGATAGATAAATCGACGTGAATTCAATGCACTATGATATATCTCGCGGCGAGCGCCAAACCCTGGTTTCGGACTGCGCCGCAGCCTCCGAGGCCGCGGCGGTCGCACTCGCCCGCTTCGACGAGCGCCTTTCCCGCGCAAATCCCGTCCTGGCCGAGGGGGTTCGCCAGCGCGGCCACGCCTTTGAAGCCCAAGCCCTAATCGGGCTCACTGGCGGCCTGTGCCCGCTCGAGGATCTGTGCCTGCACGACGCCGGCATGGATGTGCGCAGCCCGACGCGCGAAATCACCCGCGCCGCCGCCATGCTGGACGAGCGCCGGCGCCTGGCCCGGCGCGAGCCGGCCGAGATTTTTAGCCCCAGCGCCCTGCGGCTGCGGCTCGGCATTGAGGAATCACAAGACCCAGCTCGAACGGACACGGAGACGACCCCGTCGCGGGCTGCGAAACGGGTTGCGGCGCCATGGGACCGGATCGATCGGGAAGACGACGATGAAGACCAGGCCGATGAGGATGATCTGGACCTGGAGGACGATCACCATTCCCGTGCTGATCCCGCCTTCGCCGAGATCGACGCGCTCTTGGCGCGCACCCGGAAAAAGCTCGATGCCTGGAACGACCTGTCCTCGGACGAAGGCCGCAAAAACCTGACTTTGCGCGATCCCGGCTATGACGCGGCCGGGCGGTTCGCGCGCTGGCACCAAATCCTGGAGGAGGGCAGGGGGCTGCCGGCGGCCCTTGCGGCCGCACTCGCGCTCGATGCCTGGCTCGTGCTTGAGCCCTCGGAGCGCGCCGGCGAACTTGGCTTTGCGCTCGCGGCCACGCTGTTGCGGCAGCGCGGGCTGGCGCAGGCGCATCTGCCGACCGTGGGGCTCGGATTGCGACGCGGGCGGTTCCGCTGGAGCCCGCACCAGCCGCGCAATGCTCGCATCGACGGGCTGCTCGGTGCCCTCAGTGAGTCCGCCGCGTTCGCGCAGGCCGATTGCGATCGATTGGCCCTGGCGCGGACGTTGATGGTGCGGAAGTGTGCGGGGCGGCGGGGGAATTCGAAGCTGGCCGAGCTGGTCGAGCTATTCGTCGCGTCGCCGCTCGTCACCGTGCAAATGGCGGCCGCGCGCCTGCAGGTCACCCCGCAAGCGGTCGAGGCGATGCTGAGAGAGCTCGGCGGCAGCCTGCCGCGCGAACTCACCGGCCGAAAACGCTATCGGGCCTGGGGGATCGTCTAGATTTGGGCGGAGCGCGGCCCGCCCCGAGAAACTCTTACATGTTCAGCCTATCGGCCAGTCGCGTCATCAGATCCATGCGCTCGTGAAGAATCGCGACGATGAGCGCCGGCGCATTCACCCGAGGCAGACAAAACACGTAGTGATGGCCGCACCGCGCCGTGCGCAGCCCCGGATAAAGCGCACTCATGTCCTTAAAGGTGGCGTCATGGGCGACAAGGCGAATAATGCCGGCATCGAGATCGCCGATATAGCGGCGGACCTGCGCTGCACCCCACTGCTTACGCGTGTAGCGGATGATGCTGCGCAGGTCGGCTTCCGCCGCATCGGTCAGAACATAATCCGGAATCAAGCGCGGCTGTCCTGGCCCAATTCCTCATCGAGGATTTCGACAACGGTCTTGGTCGAGACCTTCCCGGCCAGGCCCTCATTGATCCGGGCGCCGAGCAGCGACTTCAGCTCACGCCAAGCCTGGTCGCTATCGACCGGAAACAGTCGCTCAAGCGCATATTGCTTGATCGTTTTGCCCTGCAGGGCGGCCAGCGCCTTCAGGCTCTGATGCTGCTGATCGGTGATGTCGATCGTCAATCTGCTCATACAACAACTCCGTCGCTTTCTTTGATGCCCACATTACCACATATGTGGGYATGCGGCGATACAGGATGAGGGCAACTGTCATTTGCTACGCCGGAGACGCCGGCAAGGAGCCGAGTGTTATCGGCGGAGACCACGTCCGGATGCGGTTACCGAAGGGGGATTTTGGCCCAAGGCGGACATCGAGCATGTCCGCTTCCAGGCAGCCTCTCGCGCTTCCTCGACGACGGCTGCGTCGAAATCGACTCCAACGTGGTCGAGCGCGCAATCCGACCAATCGCGCTCAATSGCAAGAATGCGCTCTTCGCCGGCAGCGACGGCGGCGGCGAGCACTGGGCCGTCATCGCCTCGCTGGTGGCCGTCGTCGCCTGTAAACGAACAGCCGCCACAGAATTCGATGATCTGCCAGCCGGTCGGTCGCTGCCGTTACCTCCGCGGCTCGCTTCCAAATTGACGTGTCCGAGAACGAAATGTGTCCCCCCAGAAGCATGCTCAGCGTCAATCGTATCGGAACGATCGCGCGATCTGGTCCTCGATCGGCTTGACGAGATAGACGAAGGCGGTGCGCAGGCCGGTCTGGATGAAGGCTTCGACTGGCATGCCCGGAAGCAGCACCTTGCCATCGAGCCGCTTCACTTCGGTCAATCTCAGGCCGATACGGGCGGTGTAGAAGGAGACACCTGTCTTCTCGTCGGTGGAGGCGTCGGCCGAGATCTGGATCAGGCGCCCCTCCAGGTCGGGGGTCGCGCGACTGTCGAAAGCAGGAAACCGCAGTACTACAGCCTGGCCGATGCGCAACCGGTCGATCATGGCCGGCTCGATGCGTGCCTCGATCACGAGACCGTCCGTCTCGGGCACGATCAGCATGATCTGCTCGGCCGGCGAAATAACGCCGCCGATCGTGTGCACCGTGCTCTGGTGAACGATGCCGTCCTGCGGCGCGTGCATCTCGGTCCGGTCTAGCTGGTCGACCGCTGCTACGCGCCGCTCGGAGAGATCGGCGATCTTGCCGTCGACATCGCGCAACTCGGTCGTGACCTCGCGGCGTAGGTCCTCGTCGATCTGCAGGATCTGCAGCTCGATCTCGGCGATGCGTCCCTTCACCCGGGCCGTGTCGGCAATGAGGCTGCCCTGCTCGCCGGCGAGTCGTGAGGCCTCGCGCTGCAGCGCCGTCAGCCGTGACAGCGCGACGAGGTTCTGGTCGTAGAGCTTCTGTACGCCGTCGAGCTCCTGCTTGATCAGGCCGGCCTGCCCCTGCTTGGCCTCGATCTGGGCCGCGATCCCCCTGATCTCCTCGCGCGACTGGGCGATGCGCTCGCGGAACTGCGAGCGCTGCAGCTCGGCCGCGCTGCGTCGCGTGCGGAACAGGGCCTGCTCGCTGTCCAGCGCCTGGATCACCGTCGGCGCTCTGGCCCGCTCCGCCAGCTCCGTTGGGACGACGACCTCGGCCTTGCCGTCGCGCTCGGCCTCGAGGCGGGCCTTGCGGGCCTGGAACCGGCGCAGTTCGATCTCGATCAGTGCCAGGCTTGCCCTGGCATGGGTCTCGTCGAGCCTGACCAGGACGTCGCCGGCCTTGACGTGGTCGCCGTCCTTGACCCGGATCTCCGCTACGATGCCGCCGGCTGCATGCTGGATGCGGCGGACATTGCTCTCGACAACTATCTTTCCGGAGGCGATGACCGCGCCCGCCAGCGGTGCGGTCGCGGCCCAGAGCCCGACTGTGCCGAAGAGCACGGCGATGACGGCGACGCCAGCGATCGCCGCCTGGCGGATATCGCGACGGGGATCTAGGCGGCGCGCGATCTTCCGGTTCGCAGGACCTGACAGGTGCCTACCTGCCATGTTCTCGTTAGCCGTGCGCATCGGTTGTCACTATCCTCTTCGAAGTCGGGAAGCCGGCGCCGGCCGCTGCGGGGGCAGCCGCCAGACTCTTGCGCAGGATCTCTTCCTTCGGCCCGAACGCCTGCACTTGGCCCTCAGCCAGGATCAGGACGAGGTCGGTGCCAGCGAGCGCCGAGGGGCGGTGGGCAATGACGATCACGATGCCGCCGCGCTCGCGCACGCTGCTGACGGCGGCGGTGAGCGCCGCATCGCCCGCAGCATCGAGGCTAGCGTTCGGCTCGTCGAGCACAACCAGGAACGGGTCGCGGTAGAGCGCCCGGGCGAGTGCGATATGCTGGCGCTGGCCGCCGGAAAGGAGGCTGCCGGCTTCGCCGATCGGCGTCTCGAAGCCCTTGGGCAGGCCGAGGATCATGGCGTAGGCGCCGGCCGCCTTGGCTGCGGCGAGAACGGCCTCCTCGCTGATATCCGGATCGAAGCGGGCGATGTTTTCCGCCACCGTGCCGGCGAAGAGCTGCACGTCCTGCGGCATGTAGCCGATGATCCCGCCGCGCTGCTCGGGAGCCCATTGGTCGAGCGTCGCGCCGTCCAGGCGCAGGCTGCCGCGCATCAGCGGCCAGACCCCGACCACCGCCCGCGCCAGCGTCGACTTGCCGGAGGCGGAGGGGCCGATGATCGCAAGCCCTTGCCCCGCATTCAGCGCAAAGCCTGCATCCTTCACGATTGGGCCCTGGGCGCCCGGTGCCGCGACGAAGACATGTTCCAGCACCAGCCGCTGCGTCGGCCGGTCCGGCGCGATGGAGGGATGGCCGCGCGGCTCCGCCAGCGCGGCCTTCAACCGCTGCCAGGCCTGGCGGGCACCGATGAAAGGCCGCCAGCTGCCAATGGCGAGTTCGATCGGTGCCAGCGCCCGGCCGCTCAGGATCGAGGCGGCGATCATCACGCCCGAGGAGGCCTCGTTCTTCATCACCAGCCAGGCGCCGAGGCCGAGCATGGCCGACTGCAGCATGAAGCGGATGGTCTTCGACATCGTGCCGAGCGTGCTGACGAGATCGGACGAGCCAAGATTGGTCACGACGTAACGGTCGTTGATGCGGTCGAACAGAGTGGCGACGCGCCGCTCCATGCCGAGCGCGCCGATCACTTCGGCATTGCGCCTGGCGGCCTCGAGCAGGGCCGAGCGCTCGGCACCCACGCGAGACGACTCGCGCGCCGGGCCACGCGTCAGCACTTCGGTCAGCAAGGCGATGAAGATGAGGATCGCCGCGCCGGCGACCAGGGTCCAGCCGAGAGAAGGGTGCAGCAGGAAGCACAGACCGCCATAGAGCGGGATCCAGGGCAGGTCGAACAGCGTCGTCGGCCCGAGCCCCGAGAAAAAGCCGCGCACGCTGTCGAGATCGCGTGAGAGCTGAATGCCGCCCGGCCCGCCGCGTAAGTTCGTACCGAGGATTGCGCCGACCACCGGCGCGCTGAGTTGGCGGTCGAGCACGATCCCGATCCGGATCATGATGCGCTGGCGCAGCCAATCGAACAGGCCGAGCAGAATGTAGAGGGCTGCGACAATGATCGAGAGCGCGACCAGCGTCGGCACGCTGCGCGAGGGCAGCACCCGGTCATAGACCTGCAACATGTAGATCGACCCGGTCAGCATCAGCACATTGACCAGGGCAGAGAACAGCGCGACCGCCAGGAAGGCGGAGCGGCAGGAGGCCAACGCCTCGCTGGCAGCATTGGAAGAGGGCTTGGGAAGCAAGGCAGCCATCCCTAAGCAGATGTGAACGGGTCAGGCAGGGCCCACCCTACGGCCCCGGCGGATCTCACCGGAGATCCGCCTTCGGCCAACAGCAGGCAAGATTTCCCGGAACTTCCGACAGCTGCGCTTGAACGAGCCGCCGGAAAATCCCGCTTTGCTTTCAGGCGAACAAAAAATCACTATGTGTCAGCATGTGCGTGAAATTGTGCAACGTAACCTGATCCGCCCCGGCGGTAATGACGGTGTCGGAGCCGCTTTGCGCGATGGTCAGATCAGCGAAGGAGTGTACGCCCGCCACACCGTTGAACCCGATCTTGTCATGCTGGGCCTGACTGAAATCTTCGATGGTGTTATTGGTCCCGACCGTCATCGAACCAGAATCCTTGAACAGGAACAGATCGGCGCCGCCACGCGCGTGGTCGCTCAGTTGTCCGTCGCCCCACATGTCGTTGCTGACCGCGGATCCGGATGCTGCGGTCCCGGCGATCAAGGTATCATTGCCGCCCCTGGCGAAGCCTGACAGGGTTGCGGCGTCACCGAAGAGGCTGTTCGTCACCGCGCCTCCGCCGCTGTTGCTGCCGCCGGTCAGCGTATCGTTGCCGCCGCTCGCCGCCTCGCGCATGGATTGCGCGTCGCCATAGAACTGGTTGACGACATCCCCGGAACCGACGCCGCCCGACAGGCGGTCATTGCCGCCGGCAGCATCGCCGAACATCGTCTGCGCGTCGCCATAGGCCGCATTCGCGAACTGTGCGGATAGGCCCTCATTGCCGGCAAAGAACGCCACGTCATCGCCGCCCTGAGCCCGGCCGAACATGTTGTGGCCGGCATCACCGAAGAAAGTGTTGCTGGAGCCGGGACCGCTGGTGAACGT
>NZ_JBFRDQ010000013.1:0-33067 GCF_052113865.1 Allobosea sp. TAB14
GCCTGATGTCCGAGGGACGGAACTGAAGCGAGTTGCGAGCAAAGAGCTCGAAGTTATTGGCCATAACCTGCCTCCCCTATGTCGGTATTCGTCGTTCGCTGACGTGCGAAATCCGTGGTGCCCAAGAGTGCCTCGGCAGCGCTTTCATCCGTGATCAGGACCTTGGCATCGCTCGCCCGCAAGGCCGCTCGGATAGCCTTTGCCTTGTGGGCTCCTCCGGCGGCGATGGCCACCAATCCGATCCCTTTGAGGTCGGCAGGGCTCACGGCCATCACCCGTTGATTGACGGGATGATCGACCTGCTCGCCTTCGGCGTCAATGAAATGGCAAACGAGGTCTCCAACGGCGCCGGCCTTCTCAAGCGAAGCCAGATCGGACTGGGGCAGCAGCCTTTCCCGGAACAGTGTCGAGTCGGCGACAAGGTCGCCGACGCTGACTAGGGCGATATCCGCGGCACGCGCGCGCTCCAGCAGCTCGCGTAGGGTCGGCTCACGCCATAGCGCCTCTCGCAGCGCCGCATCCGAGACGAAGACCGGCGCGGTGAGCTGGAAGCAATCGGCACCGAACATGTCGGCGACCCGTCGCGCCACCGCCGATGGATTGATGCTGCGCGAATGGGTCAGTCCGCCGAGCAGCGACACCACTGACATCCTCTCAAGATGGCGCGGCTGGATGCCGCGCAAGGCTTGGTGCAGCGTCTGGCCCCAGCCGACCGCAAGGGCGGTCCCGTTTGTCAGTTTGCCGGAGAGCCATAGCCCGGCCGCATATCCCACCATGGCCGCGATGTTGGCGGGATCGCGGGCCGCTGGCACCACCACCGCTTCATCGAGGCCCAAACAGGTAACGAGGCCGCGCTCCAGCCCCGCCTGCCGCGCCGAGCGCGCGTCGATTCGGATCTTTACCAAACCCTCGGTGCGAGCCGCGGCCAGCATGCGCACCACCTTGATCCGGCTGAGACCCAGCGCCTCGCCAATCTGCTCCTGCGTCAGCCCCTCGACGTAATAGAGCCATGCCGCGCGGACCTTGGCGTCTGCGATCGGTTCCTCGCGGTGAGAATGACCGAAGTCGATGATGTCTTCCAACGTTCCGTCGCCTAGCTGCACAGCCTTATTTGCATCATCGCAGGATCGGGGCGGGAAAGGCAACCGACTTGAACATATGTGCGCTTGACAGAACGAAAGATCTGATCTTCTGTTCCTACAAAAGAACATATGTCCTAGGGAGATGCCACGAGAATGGCCGCGATCCTGACGCAACCGCCTTTGGCGGCACCCGCTGCCGGCTTGTCATTGGCCGAGGCGCTCGAACTGCGTGGCAAAGCCGGCAAGCCAGTCCGCGTCGGTTTGATTGGCGCCGGCCAGATGGGCACCGACATCGTCGTTCAAATCTCCCAGATGACCGGTATCGAAATCGCCGCCGTCGCCGATATCGCGCCGGATCGCGTCGCGGAGGCCGCCGCACTCGCCGGGCGCAAGGGCGAGGTCGATAATGTCACCGACGAGGCCGGGCTCGATGGCGCTCGCCGCAAGGGTCGAATTGCCGCCACGACCTCGCTCGACCTGATCTGCCGCTCGCCCGACGTCGACGTCATCATCGACGCCACCGGGAATCCGGAAGCCGGCTCGCGGGTCGCGCTGACCGCCATTGCCGCGCGCAAGCATATCGTGATGATGAATGTCGAGGCCGACATTACCATCGGCTCCTATCTCGCGGTCGAGGCGGCGAAGGCGGGCGTCGTTTATACGCTGGGCGCCGGCGACGAGCCTGCCGCCGCGATGGAGCTGATCAATTTCGTCCGCGCCATGGGTTATCCGGTGGTCGCCGCCGGGAAGGGCAAGAACAACCCGTTCCGCATCGACGCGGTGCCGGCCGATTATGTCGAGGAAGCCACCCGCCGGAACATGAACCCGCGCATGCTTGTCGAATTCGTCGACGGCTCGAAGACGATGGTCGAGATGGTCGCCATCGCCAATGCCTGCGGCTTCATCCCCGACATCCCCGGCATGCACGGCCCCGCCGCGCCGAAGGACGAACTGCAGAACTATTTCTGCCCGAAGGAAGAAGGCGGCCTCCTCTCGCGGAAGGGCGTGGTCGATTTCTCGGTGGCCAAGGGTGTCGCGCCCGGCGTCTTCGCCGTCGCCGAGATGCGCCATCCCCGCGTCCGCGAGCGGATGAGCGACCTGCATCTGGGGCCCGGCCCCTATTACTCCTTCTTCCGGCCCTATCACCTGACGAGCTTGGAAGTGCCGCTTTCGGCCGCCGCCGCCGTCATTTTCAACCAGAGTCATATGCGCCCGCTGCCGGTACCGACCTCCGAGGTCGGCTGCGTCGCCAAGCGCGATCTCGCGGCCGGCGAGACGCTCGATGCCATCGGCGAATACGGCTATCGCGGCTTCGCGCTCTCCCGCTCTGACGCGCAAGCGCGCAAGGCGCTGCCGATCGGCCTCGCCCAGGGGGCGACGATGACGCGGCCTGTCGCCAAGGGCGAGCTCATCACGCTCGCCGACGCCACCCCCGACGAGCGGCTGAAGATCGTCGAGGTGCGCCGCGCCCAGGACGCGATGATCGCCGCGCTGACCTCCGGAGCCCAGGCATGAGCGCACGCAAGACAGACGACATGGCAAGCGCCGCGCCGAGGCCCAACCAGCGGCCCGAACTCGCCGCGCTCGACGACGAGACGGTGGCGCGCGCGCTGACCCGGATGCACCTCATCCGCAAGTTCGAGGAGGCGGCCGAGTCGAGCTACATGCGCGGCCTGATCCACGGCACGATGCATCTCTCGATCGGCCAGGAGGCGAGCGCCGTCGGCACGACGTTGCCACTCGAAGCACACGACTACATCCTCTCGACCCATCGCGGCCATGGCCACTGCATTGCGCGCGGCGCCGAGCCGAAGCTGATGTTCGCCGAGTTCTTCGGCAAGGAGACCGGCTACTGCAAGGGCCGCGGCGGCTCCATGCATATCGCCGATGTCGAGGGCGGCAATCTTGGCGCTAACGGCATCGTCGGCGGCGGCCTGCCGATCGCAGTCGGCGTCGGCATGAGCATCAAGGCCCAGAAGAACGGCCGGGTCTGCATGGTCTTCTTCGGCGACGGCGCCTCGAACGAGGGCGCCTTCCACGAGGCGCTCAACATGGCTTCGATCTGGAAGTTGCCGGTCGTTTTCGTCTGCGAGAACAACAAATACGGCATGTCGATGGACATCTCGCGCGCCATGGCGGTGACGAATGTCGCAGACCGTGCCGCCGCCTACGCCATGCCCGGCCATTGCCTCGACGGAAACGACCTTGCCGGCGTCGCGGCCGTGGCGCGCGAAGCGATTGCGCGGGCCCGCTCCGGCGAAGGCCCTTCGCTGATCGAGTGCAAGACCTATCGCTGGCGCGGCCACTCCAAGAGCGACCGCAATCTCTACCGGACAAAGGAGGAGATCGAGGAGTGGCGGGCGCAGGACCCGATCCGGCGCCTGGAGGACGAACTCAAGGCGCATGACCGGTTCGATGCTGTGGCGCTGATGAAGCTGGAAGAGGATGCCCAGCGCGACATCGACGCCGCCGTCGAATTCGCCCGCGCCTGCCCGGACCCCGATCCGAAAGACCTGACCCGTGACGTCTATGCCCTCTGACACGATCGAGGCCGCGGCCGAGATTCGCGAACTCTCCTATGCCGAGGCCGTGCGCGAGGCGCTCGGTCAGGCGATGGAAGCCGACGAGCGCGTCTTCCTCTTCGGCGAAGACGTCGGCGTCTATGGCGGCGCCTTCGGCGTCTCCGGCGATCTCGTCCACCGCTTCGGCAAGGAACGCGTGATCGACACCCCGATCAGCGAACTCGGCATTGCCGGGGCCGCAGTCGGCGCCGCGATCACCGGCATGCGGCCGGTGCTGGAGATCCAGTTCTCGGATTTCGTCACGCTTGCCATGGAGCAGCTCGTCAACCAGGCGGCCAAGATCCGCTTCATGTTCGGCGGCAAGGCGAGCGTGCCGATGGTGGTGCGCCTGCCCGGCGGCTCGGGCACCGGCGCGGCCGCGCAGCACAGCCAGAGCCTGGAGGCCTGGTTCGCGCATGTCCCGGGCCTCAAGGTCCTGCAACCGAGCACCCCGCATGACGCCAAGGGTATGCTGCTTGCCGCGATCGACGACCCCAACCCGGTCCTGATCTTCGAGCACAAGCTGCTCTACAAGACCAAGGGCCATGTCCCGGCGGACGCCTATCGCGTTCCGATCGGCAAAGCTGCGATCCGCCGCGAGGGCACAGACGTCACCATCGTCGGCTCCTCGATCATGGCCCGCAAGGCCGAGGCAGCGGCCGAGCGTCTCGCCGCAGACGGCATCTCGGCCGAGGTGATCGATCTGCGCTCGATCCGCCCGATCGACTTCACCGCGATCGCCGAGAGCGTGCGCAAGACGCACCGCTTGCTGGTCGTCTACGAGGGCGTCAAGACCATGGGCATCGGCGCCGAGATCTCGGCGATGATCGCCGAGAGCGAGGTCTTCGACTTCCTCGACGCGCCGATTATCCGGCTCGGCGGTGCGGATGCGCCGATTCCCTACAATCCGGTGCTGGAGAAGGCCGCCGTCCCGCAGGAGGACGACATCGTCGCCGCCGCCACCAATCTCGTGCGTCGCGGGGAAGCCTGATGCCGGTCGAGGTCATCCTTCCCAAGGTCGACATGGACATGGAGACGGGCACGATCGAGGCCTGGCATGTCAAGGAAGGCGATCTTGTCCGCCAGGGCGACACGATCTTCGAAATCGGCACCAACAAGGCCGTGATGGAGGTCGAGGCGCCGGCCAGCGGCGCGATCCGCGGCATCAAGCTCGAGACCGGCGTGCCGATCACGGTCGGTACGCCCGTCGCCTGGATCTACCTCGACGGCGAGGCCGCCACCACGCCGTCCGAGCCGGCAGCCGCTGCGGCTCCCGTGGCGGCTGCCACCTCCAACCCTGAGGGCGCGTCCCCGGCGTCAAGCGCCTCTGCGGCTCAATCTGTGGCGCCGGGCCTGCGCGCCACGCCGCTCGCCCGCCGTATCGCGCGCCAGAATGGCCTCGATCTCAAGGCAGTGGCCGGCACTGGACCACGCGGACGCATCGGGGAAGCCGATGTGAAGCGCCATCTGGAGCAACGCCCACGTTGCGCGCCCGCGCAGGAGACACGTCCCGCGCCGGTCCCGGCCGCGAGCAATTCCGAGGGCCGGCTGCAGCCCTTCTCGGCGATCCGCCGCATCGTCGCGAACCGGCTCTCCGAGAGCATGCGCACGGCGCCGCATTTCTATCTCACCTCCGAGATCGAGATGAGCGCATCCCGCGATCTGCTGCGCCGCCTCGCTGCCCGTCACGAGCGCATCGGCGCGCCTAAGCCCAGCATCACCGTGCTGATCGCCCGCATCGCTGCCCGCATCCTGCGCGACCACCCGGTCATCAATGCATCCGCCGAGGGCGAGGCGACGCGCTTCCACGAGCGCATCGATATCGGCATCGCCATGGAGCGCGACGGCGATCTCGTCGTGCCGGTGCTGCGCGATGCCGGCAACATGGATATGCCGGCGATGGCGCGCGAATTCGCCAGATTGCGCGACGGCATGGCCAAGCGCACGCTGACACCGGCCGAGCTCGGCGGCGGCACCTTCACCATCTCCAATCTCGGCATGTACGGCGTCGACAGCTTCACCGCGATTATCAATCCGCCGCAGGGCGCGATCCTCGCGGTCGGCCGAACCGTCGACAAGCCCGTTGGCCGAGACGGCCAGATCGTGCTGAGGCCGATGGCGAATTTCACGTTGTCCTCGGACCACCGGATCGTGGACGGCGTCGCCGCCGCCCGCTTCATGGCCGATCTGCGCGAGGCGCTGGAAAGCCCCGAGATACTTTTGTGATTGAAGGGCGGTCGCGGCCGCGCAAGGCCGTGAATTGCCAGCTATAGACCATCAAAATGCAAGATCGGCCACCGCAACGGGCGCAAAGGTCGACGGCGAATGACGGAGGAGACGAAATGATGACCCAGACGAGACGCAAATTCGTGATGGCCGCAGCCTTCGGCGCGCTGCTCGCCGCCGGCCCGGCCTTCGCGCAGGCCCCCTCGGGCAAGCTCGTGCTCTACACCTCGCAGCCGGAGAAGGATGCGGCCCAGACAATTGCCGCCTTCAAGAAGGCTTATCCCAGCGTCGACGTCGACATCTTCCGCTCCGGCACGACCGAGGTGATGGGCAAGCTCGCCGCCGAGATATCGGCCGGCCAGCCCGGCGCCGACGTGCTGCTGATCGCCGATGCCGCGAGCATGGAGATCCTGAAGGCGCAGAAGCAGCTGCTCGCCTATCCCGGCGCCAAGACCGACGGCCTGCAGCCCGGCTCCTTCGACGCCGACAAGACCTATTTCGGCTCGAAGCTGATCACCACCGGCATCGCCTACAACACCGCCGCCAAGGAGAAGCCAAGCTCCTGGGCCGATCTCGACAAGCCCGGCTACAAGGGCCAGATCTCGATGCCGAGCCCGCTTTATTCCGGTGCCGCAGCGATCATGCTCTCCACCATGACGGCAAGGCCCGATCTCGGCTGGAAGCTCTTCGAGGGGCTGRAGGCCAACGAGGCCGTCGCCGTGCGCGGCAACGGCGCGGTGCTGCGCTCTGTCGCCACCGGCGAGAAGGCCTATGGTGTTCTTGTGGACTTCATGGCCTACAACGCCAAGAAGCAGGGCTCGCCGATCGACTTCGTCTTCCCGAACGAAGGCGCGCCGGCGGTGACCGAGCCGGTCGCCATCGTGAAGAYGACCAAGAACGAGGCCGCCGCCAAGGCATTCGTCGACTTCATCCTCTCCGATGACGGCCAGAAGCTCGCGCTCGCCATGGGCTATATCCCGGCCAAGCCCAGCGTCGGCTCGCCGTCCTGGCTGCCAGAGGGCACCAAGATCAACGTGATGCCTTCCGACATCGCGGCGGTGGTCAAGGTGACGGAAGCCGACAAGGCCCGCTTCGCCACCATGTTCGGCAACTGAGCCCGGACGGGTGCGCATGTCCCTCGCCGACACCGCGACGCTGCGCACGCGCGTCGAGGAGACGGGGCTCCTCTGGGGGCTCGTCGGTCTCGTCGCGCTGCTCTCGCTGCTGCCGATCGGGCGGCTGGTCATCGAAGGGCTGGCCCCCGGCGGCCAGCTCTCTGCGACGGCGCTCGGGAAGGTGTTCGCCAGCCCGGCGACCTGGACGGCGACCGCCAACAGCCTGGTCACCGCGATATCCGGCACCGTGCTCGCGGTGCTGATCGGCGGGACCGTTGCGCTGCTGGCGACGCTGACCGACATCCGCGCCCGCAACGCCTTCACCTTCTGCTTCGTGCTGCCGCTGATGATCGCACCGCAGGTCACGGCACTAGCCTGGCTCCAGCTTTTCGGCCCGTCGAGCACGCTGCTGAAGCTGATCGGTATGGCCCCGCCGCTCGGCAGCCGCAATCCGCTCTATTCGCGCGAGGGCATCATCCTGCTGCTCGGCCTGCAATATGCGCCGCTGGTCTTCCTGACGCTGCGTGCCGGCCTGCGCGCCCTGCCCAAGGAATTGATCGAGGCCGGCCTTGCCGCCGGCGCCAGCCCGCTCACCGTGCTGCGCACCGTCGTGCTGCCGCTGATGACCCCGCCGCTCGTCGCCGGCATCGCGCTCTGCTTCGTCTCCTGCCTCGGCAATTTCGGCATCCCGGCCTTTCTCGGCATCCCCGGCAACTTCCTCGTCCTGCCGACGCTGATCTACCAGCGCCTCGCGGGCCTCGGGCCGGGCGTGCTCTCGGAAGTCGCGATCCTGTCGCTGCTGATCGGCGTCATCGCCATGGCCGGCATCCTGCTGCAGGATTTCATGATGCGCCGTCGCGACTTCCGCATCACCACGACTTCGAGCGCCGCGCGGCCCTTCGAGCTCGGGCGCTGGCGCGCGCCGATCGAGACGCTGCTCTGGACCTTCGCGATCCTCGTCCTGGCTCTGCCGCTGCTCGGCCTGCTCAGCACGTCGCTGATCCCAGCCTTCGGCGTGCCGCTCAATGCGGCGACGGCGACATTCGGCAATTATGCCTATGTCCTCTTCGAGCACGCCGCCTCGAAGCGCGCCTTCGTCAACAGCTTCCTGATGTCGGCGGGAGCAGCGATCCTGATCGTGCTGATCTGCGTCCCGCTCGGCTACTTCATCGTCTGGAAGAAGTCGCGGGCGCTCAGGTTGCTCAACCTCGCCGCCGAGCTGCCCTATGCCATGCCTGGCGTGGTGCTCGCGATCGCCGCGATCCTGCTCTTCCTCAAGCCGCTGCCGGTGCTGGGCGTCTCGCTCTACAACACGGTCTGGATCATCGTCTTCGCCTATCTCGCCCGCTTCCTCGTGCTCGGCCTGCGGCCGATCGTCAGCGGCTATCTGCAGATCGACCGCACGCTGGAGGAGGCGGCGCAGATCGCCGGTGCCGGCCTGCCGCGCCGCCTCGTCACCATCATCTTCCCGCTGGTCGCGCCGGCGGCGGTGGCGGGCGCGCTCTTGATCTTCCTCACCGCCTTCAACGAGCTGACGGTCTCGGCGCTGCTTTGGTCTTCCGGAGCCGAGACGCTTGGCGTCGTCGTCTTCTCCTTCGAGCAGGGTGGCGACTCAACCTATGCCTCGGCGCTGGCGACGATCACCGTTCTCGTCACGGTCGCCCTGATGGCTTCGACCACTCTCTTCGCCCAAAAACTGCCCCAGGGAGTCCTGCCGTGGCGCGACTGACCATCGACCGGGCGCAGAAGCGCTTCGGCTCCTATATCGCCCTGAACGACGTCTCGATCGATGTCGAGGACGGCGAGTTTCTGGCCGTGCTCGGTGCGTCCGGCTGCGGCAAGACCACGCTGCTGCGCCAGATCGCCGGCTTCGACAAGCTCGACGGCGGCGCGATCCGCATCGGCGACCGGCTCGTCTCCTCGTCCGAGCAGCACGTTTCGCCCGAGCATCGCAAGCTCGGCATCGTCTTCCAGTCCTATGCGCTCTGGCCGCATATGACGGTGGCGGAGAACGTCGCCTATGGCCTTACCGTCGCCGGCGTGCGTGATCCCGAGCGGGCTCGCCGCGTCGCGGCGGCGCTCGATCTCGTCGGCCTGAACGGTTTCGCCGAGCGTCGACCGGGCATGCTCTCCGGCGGTCAACGCCAGCGCGTCGCGCTCGCCCGCTGCCTTGTCACCGAACCCTCGCTCGTTCTGCTCGACGAGCCGCTTGCCAATCTCGACGTGCATCTGCGTGCCTCGATGGAGGAGGAGTTCTCTCGTTTCCACGAGCGCACGGGCACCACCATGGTCTACATCACCCATGACCAGGCCGAGGCGATGGCGCTGGCCGACCGCATCGCCGTGATGGACCGGGGCCGGGTGCTGCAGCTCGCCACGCCCTCGATGCTCTATCGCGAGCCTGCCAACAYCACCGTCGCCGGCTTCATCGGCGACGGCATGGTGCTGCCGGCGACCGTGCTGTCGACGCCCCGGGCTGGCCGCTGCAAGGTCAGCGTGCTCGGTGTCGAGGCGGTGGTGCGCTGCCGGCCGGATCAGGCCGTTACCGACCAGGCGAAGCTCTGCCTGCGGGCACGCGACATCGGCATCGCTCCCTCCGGACGGGAGGGGCTTTCGGCCATGGTGGAACGGCTCTCCTATCAGGGCGGCTTCTTCCGGCTCGAGGCACGCCCCGCCGCCAGCAACGACCTCGTGCTGCATCTCGATGCCGCCGAGCCCGCGCCGGCCCAGGCCGGCGATGTGATCCGCATCTCGATCCATGATGGCTGGGTCATCCCCGAAGCCGGGATCATGGACAAAGCCGCATGAGACCGGCCGCATGAAAATCAAGATCCATGGCGGGGTCGGCGAGAAGGGTCGGACCTGTATCGGTATCGAACATGGCGGGACCCGGCTTCTGCTCGATGTCGGCGTCGACACCAGC
This sequence comes from Allobosea sp. TAB14, assembly GCF_052113865.1. Lineage (NCBI taxonomy): Bacteria > Pseudomonadati > Pseudomonadota > Alphaproteobacteria > Hyphomicrobiales > Alloboseaceae > Allobosea > Allobosea sp. TAB14. The sequence goes on from NZ_JBFRDQ010000013.1 coordinate 9,908, forward strand.
GCGCTGCGGGGCCCCGACTACTACCCCGTGATCACGCCTGACGAGCTGAAGCGGCTCGATGCGATCATCGTGACCCACGCCCATGAGGACCATGTCGCGGCGCTGGGCTGGTGCCTCACCCACGGCTTTGCCGGCCGCATCCTCATGACCGCAGAAAGCGCCGCCGAAACCGACGCGACGCTCGCGGCTTATGCGACGCCGCAGGAGCGCGCGGTGGCCGCGGAGAGCACGCCCGAGATCATCGCCGCCGGCGAGGATTTCAGGCTCGGCCCGATTGCGATCCGGACCGGCCGCAGCGGGCATGTCGTCGGCGGCGTCTGGTGCCATCTGAGCGCCGAAGGCCGCAGCGTCGGCTACTGCGGCGACGTTGTGCCGGCGAGCCCGGTCTTCGCCATGGATCCTCTGCCGCCTTGCGACCTCTTGCTGATCGACGCCTCCTATGGCGAGGATCGCGTGCCCGCGGCAGAGCGTGGCGCCACCATCTCCCGCTGGCTCGCGGGGCATCCGCAAGGCGCAGTGCTGCCGACGCCACTGTCCGGCCGTTCCATCGAGTTGCTCGGGCTGATCCGGGGGCCGATCGCCATTCATCCGTCGATGAAAGCGGCGTTGGCCGAACAGATTGCGGCCTCCGCCTGGCTGAAGTCGGGCGCGTTTGATCTGTTATCGGCCCGGCTCGCCGACGCTGTTTCATGGCAGGAGGGTCAACCATTGCCGGTGGCTGCGCTACTCTGCGACGACGGTATGGGGCTCGCGGGGCCTTCGAGAGCCGCTCTCGCCCAGGCGCGCCGCGACGGTCACCCGGTCCTGCTGACCGGTCACATCCCGAAAGGCAGCCCCGCAGATGCCATGCGCGCAGCGGGGAAGGCCGATTGGTTGCGCTTCCCTACCCATCCGACCTTGCCCGAGAACGCCTGTATCGCGGCGGCGAGCGGCGCCCGGCTCGTGCTCGCTCATTCCTGCGATGAGCCGACAGCCCGCGCGCTCGCAGCCGACATTCCAAACCTCGTCGCCGATCTCAAGCCTGGCGACGTCATCGAGGTCTGACCATGCGAATCCTAATCGCCAATGATGACGGTATCGATGCTCCTGGTATCGCACTTCTCCGCCGTGCGGCGGCTCGCGTGGCTTCCGACATCTGGGTGGTTGCGCCGGAACGGAAGTGGACAGCGGCGAGCCACCATCTCTCCTTCGACCGCGATCTGACGCTCACGCGGCGCGAGGAACAACACTATGCGCTCGACGGAACGCCGGCCGATTGCGTCGTCGCGGCGATGACGGTGCTGTTCCGCAACGGCGGCCAGCCGGACCTCGTGCTGTCCGGTGTCAATGACGGGCGCAACGCCGCAGAGGACGCCGCCTATTCCGGGACGTTGTCCATCGCGCGCGAGGCAAGCTTCTGGGACATTCCGGCGATCGGCTTTTCACGCACCAAGGGCGGCACGTCCGAGGAGCAGGACGTCGATGCGTTGGCGAAACTGATCGAGCGGCTCTGGATCAAGCGCGAAGACTGGGTGCGCGAAGGCGTCTATCTCAGTGTCAATCTGCCGAAGGCGTTGCCGGCTGAGGCTGAACTCGCCTCCATTGGTCGCGACAAGATCGCCGGAGCTGCCGATATCCAAACGGAAGACGGCAATCGCATTGTCTGGCGCATCCGCCGCGGACGACCTCATAGCCGCAGGGCCGGAGACGAGAACAGCCTGATCGATGCAGGCCGTATCGCCATCGTCCGCCACTGTTGGATGGATGGGGCGCCTCTTCCCCAAAGCTTCACCATGGGTCTCAACGCCGCCCAACAGCCTGTTTCGCCAGGAGAATTTCATCCGACCGAAGCAGAATGACTGCCTATAGATCCCGGCACTGCGATGGCCAAAGCACCACCTAACTCCAAGCCTCTCCCACAGGTGGCTGCCGTGCCGGTGCGGCGCCGGCACGATGGTACGGCGGAGATTTTGCTGGTCACGACCAGGTCAACCAAGCGATGGACGCTTCCAAAAGGTTGGCCCGTCAAGAAGCTCAAGGGATCAGAGGCAGCCGCTAAAGAAGCGTTTGAAGAGGGCGGCGTTGTCGGCCGCATTCGCAAAAAGCCTATAGGACGCTATCTTTATTGGAAGCGTATGGATGGGTATTTCAGCCTTTGTAAGGTTCGTCTCTATGTGTTGAATGTTGCTGCAGAGCACTCCGATTGGCCGGAAAAGGGTGAGCGCTTACGCAGTTGGTTCAAATGGCAAGATGCAGCGGATCTGGTCGAGGAACCTGGGCTACGTAAACTTCTGAAGGGCGTCTGCATTTGAGTGATGATTGGACGCCCGATTGACACAATGGATGCGGCTCACTCTATCGAACGCACAGTCTCCGTCGAATGAAAGTTGCACGGATCTGAAAGTACGGTTCACTGCACCTCGTCATCCAGCGTGCAGCGCGCCACGCTCGAGAGCGGTCATTGGCCGAGCGCGGCCTCTCCATCGGCGACAAAGTGCGGAACTGCGCCCATCGCTCCCGATTGGCATGGCACCTGCGACGCCTTCTTCAAGCACGCAACCGGGCGCGTGAAGGAGATCCAGCGCGTCGCCCGCTTCCATCGCGACCCGTTTGAGCCGATCATGCCGGTTCTCGAAGCCGAAAGCCCGGTCGGGGAATATCGCAAGATCACCGAGGAAATCCTCGCCCTGCTGCCCGATCCGTCGCGCTATCCGCGCCAGGCCGCGGAAGCCGTCCGCTCTTTCCTGATGCTTCGGTTTGGCCTGCATCTCGGGCTTAGACAGAAGAACCTGCGCCAGCTCCTGGTTTGCCCGCGGGGGCAGATCCCGCGCTCAGAACGTCAGCTGGAGGACCTTAAGCGAGGCGAGCTGCGTTGGAGCGACAGGGATGGAGGCTGGGAGGTCCTGATCCCTTCCGTCGCCTTCAAGAACGCTACGTCGTCGTATTTCGGGAGCAAGCCGTTTAGGCTGGTTCTGCCAGATTTCGGCGGGCTCTACGAACAAATTGAAGCCGATGTCACGCGCCACCGCCGCGTCCTGCTGGCTGGCGCCGATGACCCTGGCGCCTTTTCGTGAAGACGGTCAAGCGGACGAGCTCGGATGCGGCTTACGACCAGACCACCTTCTACGAGGCATGGCGGCTGACGATCCAGCGGGATGGAAGCGGCGGGCGGGGCGGGGCAGCACGGGAAGAACTTCGCAGGGCCGATGAGCGCAGAGGCCGACGACGCGGCCGCCAAGTGGCTGAAAGCGGGACCTTGTCGACAGGAATAGGAAATCTTTAGCCCGCTCGCTCTCAAGGTTTACGCCCTGGATTGCCCGGCTCGATGGCGACCCGGTCAAGTAACACCAGGGCGGTGTCGACGACACCCTCAAGCAGCGCCCTTTCGGGCCGCACCCGTGCCAGCACGCGGACACCCATCAGCACGCCAAGGAGGTGCCGGGCGAGATTCTCTGCCGGGCGAGAGGGCGTGATCGAGCCACTTGCCTGGCCTTTGACGATGCAGGACAGGAAGAAGCCTTCGATCCGCTGGAGCACGTCCGCGACCGCAGCCCTGAAGCCCGGATCCTCTGGTGCCACGTCGAGCGCGGCATTCACCAGCATGCAACCCTTGCATTCCTCGTCCTTGAGCGATCGGGACAGGATCTCGCGGAAGAAGGCGTCGATCGCCGCGCGCGRYTCCATGGCCCCGCAGCGCCGGATCCTGTCGCCGATGCTGCCTTCGACATAGTGATCGAGCGCGCGGCGATAGATGGAATGCTTATCGCCGAAGGCGTTGTAGAGGCTGGCGCCAGTCAGGCCCGTGCCGTCGATCAGGTCGCGGATCGACGTTGCCTCGTAGCCGCGCTTCCAGAAACACTGGACCGCCGCATCGAGCACAGCCTCTTCGTCGAATTCCCTGGGTCTGCCCATGACGCTCCTTGCCGATCGGTCCGATCGCACAGTGCTACAGGCGATCCCGTCTTGTATTTTAGAACGAACGAACTAAAACTTAAACTGCGCAGCTCTGAAGATAATGCCGTCGGAGAGGCTTACGGCCATGGATCTGGAACAGGAACTGGCGGCTTTCAGGGTCGACTTCGCGCAAACTGCGCCTGAAGGCCGCGTTGCCCTCCATGACATCGGTAAGGCCGGGTGGGTCCTGCTCGCCTCGCTCCATTTCGACGACAGGACGCGTCTCGAGCGCGAGGCCATTCTCGCGGCACTGCGGACGGCCCGGTCCTGATCCATGTCCGACTTGCGGACAGTTCTGGCGAAGCCGACCTGGGGTAAGGCCCTTGCGCGCCCGCGCGGTCGCGCCGCCGGCATCGCCTGGGCGGCACTTACGGTGTCGATCTTTTCCGGCTGGTTCGTCATCACGCGCTTCAGCGTGACGCGGGAGCTGCGTATCTGGGATATCACGGCGCTGCGCTTCGGGATCGGGGCGCTGCTGCTGGCGCCGGTCCTTGTCCGAAACAGGACACGCCTGGCTCCGGCGGCCTGGGGCATGGGCTTCGTCTTCGCCGTGCTGTGGGGCGTGCCGTTCGTGCTGCTGGTTGCGCTCGGCCTTAGCCTCACCTCTGCGGCGCAGGCCGCTTCGATCGCCCCGACCCTGATGCCGCTCTTCGCGGGCCTCTTCGCCTGGACCTTCCTGGGCGAAGCGCAGGGCCGGTGGCGCTGGAGCGGATACGGCGCCATCCTGGCCGGATTGTCGCTGCTCCTGCTGGCGGGCGCGGCGGCGAGCGGGCCGCCGAGCGCAGCCGGCATCGGTGCGCTTGCAGCGGCCGCCGCGATGTGGGCGATCTATACGCTTCTCTTCCGCAGGAGCGGCCTTGCTCCGATCGAGTCTGCCGCGCTGATCTGCTTCTGGTCGGCTGTGCTCTTCCTGCCGATCTATTGGTTCGGCGGCCTGAGCCGACTCGATCACGCCGGCGCGGGCGAAATCGCGCTGCAGGCCCTCTATCAGGGCGTGCTGATGAGCGGGGTCGCGATCTTTACCTTCAACCGCGCTGTCTCGCTGCTTGGGTCCTCGGCCGCGACCGCGATCATCGCGCTCATCCCCGCGATCGCCTCGCTGCTGGCCATTCCGATCCTCGGCGAGCACCCGACGCCGACTGAGGGTGTGGCGATCGCCGTCATCGTGTCCGGGGTCCTGCTCGCCGCCCGAAAGCCCGCACCGCCTGATGAACGATGGGAAAACCGATGATCCGCTTCTATTTCCATCCCACGCCCAACCCCGCGAAGGTCGCGCTGTTCCTGGAGGAGGCCGGCCTGGCCTATGAGACGATCCCCGTCGATACCAGCAAGGGCGAGCAGCACCTTCCTGCCTTCCGGGCCGTCAATCCGAACGGCAAGGTGCCGGCCATCGTCGACACGGAAGGGCCGGGCGGCCGCCAGGCGCGCGTGTTCGATTCCACCGCAATCCTGCTCTATCTCGCTGAGAAGACCGGGCAGTTTCTCGGCGCTTCGGAAGACCGGCCGGAATTGCTCTCCTGGCTCTTGTTCCTCGCCTCCGGCCTCGGCCCGTTTTCGGGACAGGCGGTGCATTTCCAGTTCGCGGCGCCGGAAGGGCTGGACTACGCCGTGAACCGCTATCGTCGTGAGGCGGAGCGCCATTATCAGGTCCTCGATGACCATCTCGCGGGACGCAGCTATATCGTCGGCGAGACTTATACGATCGCAGACATGTCGGCCTGGGGCTGGCTCGACCGCGCCTCGCGCGTGCGCAAGGGCGCCGAGGATCCGCTCGCGCCGTTCCCCAATCTCAGGCGTCTGTTCGAGAGCGTCGATGCGCGGCCTGCGGTCGCGCGGGCTCGTGCGGTCGGGCAGGATCATGCCTTCAAGCAGGTCCGCGACGAGGAGGCGAAGCGGGCGCTCTTCCCCTCGAATTATCCACCCGCGGCCTGAAGCCGAAGCCTGGAGATCGATTCATGAGCGACACGACAGACTACGTTCCGCCGAAGGTCTGGACCTGGGACAAGGCCAGCGGCGGCCGCTTCGCCAATATCAACCGCCYGATCGCCGGCCCGACCCATGAAAAGGAGCTGCCCGTCGGCAAGCACCCCCTCCAGCTCTATTCGCTGGGAACCCCGAACGGCATCAAGGTCACCGTGATGCTGGAGGAATTGCTGGCCGCCGGCCACACGGGGGCTGAGTACGATGCCTGGCTGATCAAGATCGGCGATGGCGATCAGTTCGGCTCCGGCTTCGTCGAGGTCAATCCCAACTCGAAGATCCCGGCGCTGCTAGACCGCAGCGGGCCGACCCCGATCCGCATCTTCGAATCCGGCGCAATCCTGGTGCATCTCGCCGAGAAGTTCGGCGCCTTCCTCCCGCAGGAGCAGCCGGCGCGGTCGGAAACCCTCTCCTGGCTGTTCTGGCAGATGGGCTCGGCGCCGTTCCTCGGCGGCGGCTTCGGCCATTTCTATGCCTATGCGCCGACCAAGCTCGAATATCCGATCAACCGTTACGCCATGGAGGTGAAGCGCCAGCTCGACGTGCTCGACCGACGCCTCGCCGACAACGAGTTCATCGCGGGCGACGCCTACACCATCGCCGATATGGCGATCTGGCCCTGGTATGGCGGGCTCGTCATGGGCTGGCAGTACGGTGCGGCCGAATTCCTCTCGGTGCAGGACTACAAGAACGTCGTCCGCTGGGCCGAACAGCTATTCGCCCGGCCGGCCGTGAAGCGAGGCCGCATGGTCAACCGCGTGGTCGGCGATCCGTCGGAGCAGCTCCACGAACGCCACGATGCCGGCGACTTCGAAACCCGGACCCAGGACAAGCTTGCGGGATCCTAGTTGTCGCCCGCGGCTACATACGCACCGGCGGCAACGCAGTCGCCGGCGGCGCCGCCAAGCTCCATAATCGATAGAGAATCACGAGGGGGAACGCGTGCTGAAGATTCTGGGGCGCCTGAGCTCGGTCAATGTCCAGAAGGTGGTATGGGCCGCAGGCGAAACGGCGCAGGCGTTCAAGCGGATCGACATCGGTGGCCCGTTCGGCGGCAACCGGGAGCCGGCCTATCTGGCGAAGAATCCCAACGGACAGGTGCCGGTCCTTGAGGATGGCGACGTCCATATCTGGGAGTCGAACGCCATCGTCCGATATATCGCGGCGCGATACGGTCGGGACACGATTTGGGAAGAGGATCCGGCGCGGCGCAGCGAAAGTGATCGCTGGATGGACTGGGCCCTCGGCGAACTGCAACGGGTGATGGTGCCGGCGTTCTGGGGGCTGATGCGCGAGCCGGCGACAGCCGATCCCGCCGAGATCGCGAGCTCGATCAGCCGCACCGAGCATTGCCTGGACATTCTTGAGGCCCATCTCGCCAAGGGTCGGAGCTATGTCGGCGGCGATCGTTTCGGCATGGCCGAGATCGTGCTGGGCCCAAGCGTGCACCGATGGCTGAACATGCCGGTGGCACGGGCGCTGCGGCCGCACCTACAGCGATGGTACGAAAGTATTGCGGCGCGCGAGGCGGCGCAGGTCGCTCTTCCGCTCCCAATCGCATAAAACGCTACATGAACGTGCGCCTTTGGCTGGCGCAGGAGCCTTAAAGTTGAGGTGCCGAAGGCCGGCATTAGGCCGGCTACGACCGGTCGCCAAGCTTGCTTTGTAATCTCCGCTTCCTGGCAGGCGCCGAACGGCAGCTTCAAGGGCGCCAAACCTAACCTTCCGCGTAGGCCTGCTCCTTCTTCGCTCGAATTGCGGGCAGGATCATGCTGACGAGTAGAAGCGCCGAGATCACAAGCAACGTCGCACTGATCGGACTCTTCACGAAGATCGAGAGATCGCCCTCGGAGAGCAGCAGTGCGCGTCGGATGTTCTCTTCCATCATCGGCCCGAGCACATAGCCGAGAATCAAGGGGGCGGGCGGGCAGCTCAGCTTGGCGAAGACGTAGCCGAGGATGCCAACCGCTGCGCAGAGATAGACGTCAATCGAACTGTTGTTGAGGCTGTAATTGCCGAGCGCGCAGAACAGGATGATCGCGGGGAAGAGCCAGCGATAGGGGATCGTCAGCAGGCGGACCCAGATCCCGACGAGCGGCAGGTTCAGGGCGACCAGCATCGCATTGCCGATGAACATGCTGGCGACGACGCCCCAGAACAGCTCCGGATTGCGGGTCATYACCGAAGGCCCGGGCTGGATGCCGTTCATCACCAGCGCGCCGAGGATGAGCGCCATCGTTGCAGTACCGGGGATGCCTAAGGTCAGCATCGGGATGAAGGCGGTCTGCGCGGCGGCGTTGTTGGCCGCCTCCGGCGAGGCGACGCCTTCGATYGCACCCTTGCCGAAGCGCGAGGGGTCGCGGGCAAGCTTCTTCTCGACCATGTAGGAGGAGAAGGAGGAGATCGACGGCCCGGTGCCAGGCAGGATGCCGAAGAAGGAGCCGATCGCGGTGCCACGCAGCGTYGGCAATGCGGCGGTCTTGAGGTCGCTCCAGCTCGGCAGCAGTCCGCCGATGGTCTTGGTGAAGACCTCGCGGGTTTCCTTCTGCTCCAGGTTCGAGACGACCTCTGCCACTGCGAAGATGCCGACCGCAAGCACGGTGAAGCCGATGCCGTCGGCTAGCTCGGGCAGGCCGAAGGTGTAGCGCTCGATACCGGAATTGACATCCGTACCGACGAGCCCGATCAGCAAGCCGAGGATGACCATGGCGAGCGCCTTGAGAAGGTCGCCATGGGTCAGGACCGATGCCGCGACGAGGCCGAGCAGCATCAGCGCGAAATAGTCCTCCGCGCCAAAGCGCAATGCCCAGCCCGCCAGCGGCACGCCGAGCGCGACGATCAGGATCGTGCCGATGCAGCCGGCAACGAAAGAGGACAAAGCGGCGATGGCGAGCGCGGCTCCGGCGCGGCCCTGGCGTGCCATCTGGTAGCCGTCGAGGCAGGTGACGGCCGAGGAAGTTTCGCCCGGCAGGTTGACCAGGATCGCCGTGGTCGAGCCRCCGTACTGCGCGCCGTAATAGATGCCGGCGAGCATGATGACGGAYGCCACCGGCGAGAGCCCGAAGGTGATCGGCAGCAGCATCGAGATGGTGACGAGCGGACCGACGCCCGGCAGCACCCCGATCAGCGTTCCCAGCAGCACGCCGAGGAAGCAATAGGCCAGGTTCTGCAGCGACATCGCGACGCCGAAACCCAGCATGAGGTGATCGAGGAATTCCATCTCAGAGGTTCCAGGCGAAGAGCGGGTAAGGCAGTCGCAGTCCCCAGACGAAGACGGCCGTCGCGAACACCGCCATGATCACGGCCAGCACCGAGACCTCGCGCAGCTTGAATTCATGGCCSGCATAGGCCGAGGCCGCGACGAGCAGCATCACTGCGGGCACGAGACCGAACCGCTCGATCGYCGCKCCGAASAGGACGATCGAGAGGGTGATGAAGGCGAGCGGCAGCCACGCCCAGATCCCCTCGACCGTGACGCCGCTGCGCAGGCCGCGGATGAAGATGAGCGCGCCGAAAGCGATGAGAATGATGCTGAGCGCGCGCGGAAAATAGCCTGGCCCCATCTCGACGGAGGTGCCGAAGCTGTAGCGGAGCGCGATGACGAGCCCGACGGCCCCGAGCGCAATGAAGATCAGGCCGGCAATGGCGTCCTGGTTCGAGATCGATTTGAGCTTCATGGAGCCTCCCGGCGCGCCAGCGACAGCGGCGGCCTCATGGCGTGTCTTGAATGAGAAAGCGCAGATGGGCCGGCTTGGGTCCCAGGATCGACGTGTCCCAAGCCGGCACGGCGCGTCAGGACGACGGGCGCCTGGAGCASCCGCCCGCAGCTCAGTCGGCGACCTTGATGTCGGCCGTCTTGATCACGGCGGTCCATTTCGGCACGTCGGATTTGATCAGCGCYGCGAACTCGCCCGCGCTGCTACCGGTCGCCTCTGCACCGGCCGCGCGCAGCTTCGCCTGCGTGTCTGAGTCCTTCAGCACCTTGTTGAGCTCGGCGTTGATCTTCGCGACGATCGCATCGGGCGTGCCTGCCGGAGCGGCCAGGCCCCACCACGTGGCGGCATCTGAGTTCTTGATGCCCTTCTCGTCGAAGGTCGGCACGTCCGGGAATTCGGCGTCGCGCTTGGTCGCGAACAGCGCGATCGGGCGCAGCACGCCCTCCTTGATCTGCACCGAGACCGAGGGAACCGAGGAGACGTAGAAGTCGACGCGACCGCCCATCAGATCCGGCAGCGCCTGCGACGCGCCCTTGTAAGGAATGTGCCGGAACTTCACCTGCGCGATCTGTTGCAGCAGCTCGCCCGCCAGATGCGAGCTCGTGCCGATGCCGGGGGACGCAAAGGTCAGCTTGCCGCCCTTGTCCTTGGCCGCCTTGAGCAGATCCTCGACGGTCCTGATCGGCGAATCCTTGCCGACAACGAGCACCTGCGGCGCCGACGCGCTGAGCCCGATCGGCGCGAAATCCTTGATCGGGTCGTAGTTCGCCTTGCCGAGGATCGGGTTGATCACGAGGTTGGCGTTCTGCGCCATCACGATGGTGTAGCCGTCGGCGGGCGCTTTGCCGGCGAGACCGAGGCCGACGCTGCCGCCGGAACCCGGCTTGTTATCGATGACGATGGTCCAGCCCGTCGCTTCGCCGAGCTTCTGCGCGACCACGCGCGAGACCACGTCCGTGCCGCCGCCGGGCGGGAAGGGAACGACCATCCGGATCGGCTTGGTCGGATAATCCTGGGCGACGCCAGGCCCCGCCAGCAAGGCTGTCAGCGCGGCTGCCGCGAGAATGCGCATAGGCTTCATGATGTTTCCTCCGTTTATGTTTGTGGGAGACAGCCGGCCGCCCGGCCTTCTCCTTCGGGTGGTCAGTGGTTCTGCATCCCCCATTTGCGGATCGTCGCCGCCTCGATCGAGCGGAAGACGATGCCTTCGACCGCAAGGCCGATCAGGATCACGGTCAGGAGGCCTGCGAAGACGGTCGCCGTCTCCAGCGCGTTGCGGGCCTCGAAAATGTACCAGCCAAGGCCAGCCGCATTGCCGGAGACGCCGAAGACGAGCTCCGCCGCGATCAGCGTGCGCCAGGCGAAGGCCCAGCCGATCTTCAAACCGGCGAGGATCGAGGGGAACGCGGCCGGGATCAGGATGAAGATGACGAGCCGCAGGCCGCCCAGCCCGTAATTGCGCCCGGCCATGCGCTGCGTCTGGCTGACCGAGAGGAAGCCGGTGAAGGTGTTGAGCGAGACCGCCCACAACACCGAATGGACGATGACGAAGACGATGCTGGAGGTGCCGAGCCCGAACCAGAGCAGAGCCAGCGGCAGGATCGCGATCGCCGGCAGCGGATTGAACATCGCGGTCAGCGTCGCCAGCAGGTCGGTGCCGACGCGGGTCGAAACGGCCAATGTCGTCATCACCGCCGACAGCGCGATCGCGGTGCCGTAGCCGATCAGCAGCACGCGCAGCGAGCTTGCGGCGGCGCCCGGCAGTCGGCCCGACGACATGTCCGCCCACCAGGCTGAGAGCGTGTCGCTGAGCGAGGGGAACATCAGCGGGTTGCCGACCCAGCGGGCGTAGACCTCCCAGGCGATGCCGAGCCCGACCAGGACCAGAGCGCGGCGCACCGCCGTGATCGCGAAGATGCCTTCCCACAGACCGATCGGCCGGCTGATCTCGCCGATCCGGCTGATGTCCTCCGGCTCGCGCTCGATATCCGGGCGCGGCCGGTTGCGCAGCTGCGTGACGGTGGCGTCAGTCATGGGCCGTCTCCTGCGTGCCGAAGAGCATGCCGTTGATCTTGCGGTTGAAGGCCATGAACTCCGCGTCGCCCTGGTGCTCGTGGCTGTAGGCGGTGGCATCGAGCTCGGCGCGGACCTGGCCGGGATGCGGCGTCAGCACCAGGATGCGCGAGCCCAGGATGATCGCCTCCTCGATCGAATGCGTGACGAACATCAGCGTGAAGCGGACATCGTCCCAGAGTTCGAGCAGTTCCTCCTGCATGCGCCGGCGCGTCAGCGCGTCGAGCGCGGCGAAGGGCTCGTCCATCAGCAGGATGCGCGGCTCCATGGCGAGCGCCCGCGCGATCGCGACGCGCTGCTTCATGCCGCCGGAGAGCATGTGCGGATAGACGTCCTGGAAGCGCTCAAGGCCAACCTTGACCGTCGCGCGGCGGGCGCGATCCCGGATCTCGCTCTTGGGGAAGCGGCCGGAGCGGCGCATCGCGAACATGACGTTATCGAGCACCGTCAGCCAGGGCATGAGCTGGTCGAATTCCTGGAAGACCATCATGCGGTCCGGGCCGGGGCGGTCGATGACGCGCCCGTCGAGCTTCATCGTGCCTTCGGTCGGGCTCAGGAAGCCGGCGACGCATTTCAGCAGGGTCGACTTGCCACAGCCCGAGGGGCCCAGCAGGATGAAGCGATCCTGCTCCTTGACGTCGAAGGAGACGCGATAGGTCGCGGTGACCAGCCGGTCGCGGGTCTTGTATTGCAGGGTCACGCCATCGACCTGCAGCAGCGTCTGCACTCCGGCCCGGACGGCAACGCCCGGCATCTTTTCGGTCGCGAGCATCAGCTTCCCTGCCCCTGGCTGACCGGCGGGAACATGATGTCCTGCCATTTGGCGGGCGCTTCCTTGAGCTCCCCGTTGCGCTGCATGAAGCCGGAAAAGGCCATCATGCCCTGCGGTTCGACGGTGAAGGTCTGGGCCTTGATCGCGGCCTCGACCTCGGCGGGGGTGAGTGCGGTCTTCTCGACCTCCATGTAGAGCTTGGCCGCCTGGGCGGGGTTCGACTTGATCAGATCCATCGCCTCGCGCAGGCCCGCGACGATGGTGGTGACCGCGGCCGGGTTCGCACTCGCGAACTTGCTTGTCGCGCCGAGCAGCGCGCCCGAATAGGAGCGGCCGATGATGTCGTTGCCGTCGACGACCTTGAAGCATTTGCCCGACGATTCGAGCGTCGAGATGAAGGGCGGGGCGGCGAAGTAGAGCTGGATCGCGGCCTTCGAGATCAGCGCCGCCGTCGCATCCGGATGCGGCATGATCACCATCTGCTTGTCGAAGCGTCCGGCCTGGCCGGGTCCGAAGGCCTTCTCCGCTGCCATCCTGAGCAGGATCGCCTGCGGCGCGGTCGTTGCGGTGACCGCGATGCGCATCTCGGGCTTGATGTCGGAGACGGACTTCACCGAAGGATCGTTGGTGTAGAGCGTCAGAACGGCTTCGTTGCAGGCGGCGATGCCCTTGATGTCGAAGGAGCCGCGCGTCTTCAGCCAGGCGGCGAGCAGCGCGGTCGGGCCATAGGCGCCGACCTCGAGATTGCCGCTGAAGATGCCGTCATTGATCGCCGGCGAGCCGCTGACGCGCTGGACGGCGAAGGTCGTGTCGCCGATGCCGTTCTCCTTCGCATGTTTGGCGAAGAGCGAGAGCTTGTCGGCGACGGTGGTCGCCAGATGACTGGTGCCGAACTGGATGGCGATGGTCACGGTCTTTTTCGACTGGGCGCGGGCTGGCAAGGCAAGGCCGCCAAAGGCGGCGGCGCCGAGCGCGAGCGTGGCGCGGCGTGAAGGGTGGATCATCCTGCTTCCTCCTCGTCGTTTTTTGCTTGTTGCTTTTGCCTGCCGGCTCAGTCGCCGGCACCGTTCGCGACCGGCGCGAAGAAGGTGTCCTGCCAGCGTGCGGGCGCCTTCTTCAGCATGCCGATCTTCGTCATGAAGCTCGCATAGGCCATGATGCCGTGCGGCTCGGTCGACCATTTGTTGTCGCGGATCATCGCGGTCAGCGCGTCCTTCGAAAGATTGAAGGGCTCCGACTTCAGATAGATCTCGCCGGCCTCCGCGGGCTTTGCCTTGATGAAGTCCTCGGCCTGCGCGATCGCCGCGACGATGCCTTTCGCCACCGCCGGCTGCTCGGTCATGAACTTGCCTGTGGTGGCGAGCAGCCCGCTCGTCGCGGGATGTCCGAGGATCTCCTCCGACGTCGTCACGACGTGCAGCTTCGGATTGGCCTCCAGCACCGTGATGAAGGGGTCGTTGGCGAAATAGCCGTCGATCGCCGTCGAGCCCGAGGCCATCATGGTCGCCGCATCCGGATGCGGCAGGCTGACCATCATCTTGTCGAAGCGGCGGATGCCGGCTTCGCCGCGCTGCTTCTCCGCAGCCATGCGCAGCAGGATCGCCTGCGGCGTGTTGAGCGCGGTCACGGCGATGCGGGAGCTGTCGGGGAAGTCGGCGACGGTCTTCACCTCCGGCTTCGATGTGTAGAGCGCGTAGCGCCCCATCGAGAGCGGCGTCAGGCCGCGGATGTCGTAGGAGCCGCGCGTCTTCTCCCAGGCGACCAGCATGCCGGGCGTGCCCATCGCGCCGAGCTGGATGGTGTTCGACAGCAGCCCGTCATTGATGGCGGGGGCGCCGCTGAACTTCTTCACGACGACCTGCGTGCCGGGAGCGCCGGCCGCCTCCACTGCTTTGCCGAAGAGCCCGAGCGCGTCGGCGACGATGATCGGCAGATAGCCGATGCCGTTCTGCATCGCGATCGTCACGGTGGTGGCTGCGCGTGCCCGGAGCGGTAGCGCGCCGACCGCGAAGGTGGCGAGGCTGCCCTTCAGGGCGCTGCGACGCGAGATCTGATTCATCAGTATCCTCCCAAAATAGAGAGCGGCTTCTCGAGGGCGCTCTTCAGGCGGCAGCCGCCGCGTAGTCCGGATTGACGTTGGCGCGCGGGTCGAAGGGCTTGCCCTCGATCACATCGAGCGCCTGCTCGATCGCGCGCACGCCGACACGCTCAGCCGCTTCCCGGGTATTGGCGCCGACATGCGGAGTCATCACCACGTTCTGCAGGCCTGACAGCGGGTTCTCCTTCGGTGGCTCGACCGGGAAGCAGTCGAGGCCGGCTCCGACGAGCGCACCGCTCGTCAGGGCCGCGGCGAGCGCCTCATGATCGATCAGGCCGCCCCGGGCAGTGTTGATCAGCATGGCGCCGCGCTTCATCAGCCCGAGGCGGCGGGTGTCGAACAGGTTGCGGTTCTCGGCCGTCAGCGGAACATGAAGGCTGACGATGTCGCTCTCGCGCAGCAGCGCGTCGAGATCGTCCACGATCTCGACGCCGTCGAGCTTGCCGCGGAAGAAGGGATCGTAGCCGCGGATGGTCATCCGCAGCGGGCGCACCAGTTCAATCAGCGCCGAGCCGATGCTGCCGAGCCCGACCACGCCCAGCGACTTGCCCGAGAGCTCGCTGCCGAAGCTCGTCGCCTTGTCCCAGTGGCCGCCGCGCATGCGGGCGTYGAGCCAGGCACTCTGGCGGGCCACGGCGAACATCAGCCCGAAGGCATGCTCGGCGACGGATTGCGCGTTGGCGCCGTGGGTGATCAGGACCGGGATGCGGTGGCGCGTCGCGCTGGCGAGGTCGATCGTGTCGACGCCGATGCCGTGCTTGACGATGACCTTGAGCGAAGGTGCGGCCTTGATCACCTCCTCGGTGACATGGGCGGCGCGGACGATGATCGCGTCCGCCTTCTCGSCGACCGCCAGCGCGGCGATCTCGGCCGGCGGCGTGTAGGGCGCGACCGTGATGATGCGGGCGCCGCGGCGCTCCGCGGCATCCATCGCCGGCTTCGCCAGCGCCGCACCCGTGACAATGATCGTGGCAGCCATGTTTCCCTCCAGCCTCGCAGCCCGATGGCGGGAAGGTGTGGTCAGCGCAGCCCTTCAGCGGCGGACCTGGCGCTTCTTCCCTGCGGCATCGGGCGCTTGCTGCGCCTCTTCGCCGGGGCGGCCTCGCAGACCGTCCCATCTGCAACGACCTAGCACGGCCGAGCAGGGAAGCAAAGATAAAATGAAACGGCGTTTCAAAAAAATCGTTATGGATCGAGTCCGCCGCCGAGGGCATGAGTCAGCACGCCGGCCGATTGCTTGAGGACCGGGGCGATCTTCTCCGCGCTTTCGCTCGTCAGGCGTGAGGCCGGCCCCGTCAACGCAAGCGCGCCGAGCAGCCGCCCACCGGCCCCGAAGACCGGTGTGGCGATCGAGGCGACATGCGGATCGGTGACGCCGCTGGAATAGATCGGTGTCTCGACGGCCTTGTCYTCGGCGCTGCTGGTGGGATCGAAACGACGCAGAACCTGTGCGATCGAGGAGGCATCCATCGGCCGCAGATCGCCCGGCCGGACATGCATCCGCAAAGGCGAGGGCGAATCGACCCGGAACAGGCACAGGCGCTGGTCGCCGCGGCGGATATAGAAGGAAGCCGTCTCGCCGGAGGCGGCCACCAGAGCTTCCAGCGCCGGCATGACATGGGCTTCGAGCGCGAAGGATTGGAGATAGACCGAGCCCAGCCGCGCGATCTCGGTGCCGAGCCGATAGCGGCCGTCGTCGAGCCGCTCCATCAGCCCGAAACGCTCCAGCGAGATGCACAGGCGCATGATGGTGCTCTTCACCAGCTGCGTGCGCTGCGCCAGCTCGCTGAGTTCCAGCGCATCGTCGCCACGGCGGAACGCGGTGAGAACCGTCAGCAGCCTGTCGGCCGATGCGACGCCCTCCAGCTTCGGTCGCGCCTTCGCCTTCTTGTCGAGCATGGTTCCAAGCCTCCGCGACGCCGCTTCCAGGTCGCGGCCGCCTTCAGTCTTGATGCGAGAACATCGCCGATCCTGCAACATCGAGCTTGGCGCGCAGGATCGAGCCCGTCTGCGATTCCGTGATGAAGAGATCGCGTCCTTCCGGTCCGCCGAACGCCAGATTGGTGGTCGATATCCCGGCGCAGGAGCGGATTCGCAGGAGCGGCTCGGCCGTGCGTGACAGGCGCCAGACGGAACCGAAGCCGGTATGGGCGATCATGAGCCCGCCTTCGGCATCGAGCGCCAAACCGTCCGGCCCGCCGAGCCCGCCATGCAATTGCGCGAAGACGCCGACTTTCGTCGTCAGGCCGCTGTCGTTGAGCGGCAGGCGCCAGATCTGCTGGGCCCGCGTCACGGCGATCAGCAGATGCGTCATGTCGGGATCGATGACGATGCCGTTGGGGCTGGGAATGGTATCGAGCAGACGCGTCAGCCTGCCCTCTTGTGTCAGCCGATAGACGCGGCCGGTGGCGTCGTGCAGCCCGGTCTGGCCCTGATCGGTGAAATAGAGGTCGCCGTTCGCCGCGAAGACGAGATCGTTGACGCCCTTGAAGCTCTCGGAGGCTGCCGTCTCCAGAAACGGCGTCACCGCCCCGCTTTCGGGCTCGAGCAACATGATGCCGYGCTTGTAGTCGGTGATGAAGATGCGGCCGTCGCGGTGGATCTTCAGCCCGTTCGGCCAGCCATCATATTCGGCGACGAGTTCCCACTCGCCCGCAGGCGAGATGCGGAATATGCGGCCAAACGGTATATCCGTGACATACAGCCGGCCCCGCCGGTCGAAGCTCGGTCCTTCGAGGAAGGAGTCGATCGCAAGCCCGCCGCGATTGGCCGCGGCCCAGGCCGTYGCACGAGGCTTGCGGAAGCGATCGGGCAAGCGCGTGAACACGGTGGTGGCGACCTCGGGTGGCGGCGCAAAGAACATCAGCCTGTCTCCGTGAGCGAGAGGTCGAGACGATAGGTTTCCATCGCCGCGCGGTGAAACAACCAGGCCCGCTCATGAGGGGAAAAGCTTGCGACGATCCGCTTGAAGCCGTTCCAGAGAACGCCATAGCCGACCATGCCCTTGTCGACCGGGAAATTGCTTTCGAACATGCAGCGCTGCGGCCCGAAGAGCTCGATGCAGCGCAGGATATAGGGCGACCAGGCCTCTGCCAGCTGTTCGGATGAAGGTGGCAGCAGCGCCTCGTGGAAATCGAAGCCACCGACCCGCATCGCCAGACCGCCGAGCTTGACGCGCAGGTTCGGCCGTCGAGCGAGGGCAGCCATGGCGGCCGACCATTGCGCGAACACCTCGTTGCGACGCCCGCGATAGGGGCCTGCACCGAGAGGGCCTCCGCAATGATCGAGCACGATCTTCGTCTCSGGGCAGGCATCAGCGAGCGCCGCCACCTCGTCGAGCTGTGTGTGGTAGGCCCAGATATCGAGGACGAGACCGCGATGAGCGAGTTGCCTTACCCCAGCGGCAAAGGCCGGATCGCGCATGACGCCCTYCTCGGGCGGAACCGGGTTCGAGGCGATCGCCGGATCGGAATGCCAGGCCGTCTGATTGCGGATGCCGCGCAAGCGGCTGCCGCCGGCGCGCGACAACGCTTCGAGCACGGGCTCCAGCCGCTCACCGAGCCGCAGATCGGCATGCGCGACGATGCCGGCACAGGCCTGATGCCGGCCATAGAGCCCACTTGCTGCCTGGGCCGCGACACCATTGGCGAACTCAACCTCGCCGACGGGCTTGAACGCCTCCGGCAGGTCCGGGCGGTACATCGAGCGGCTCTGGACGAAGACCGTGGCCCGGATATCGTGGCCGCTTGCCATATCGGCGAGCAACTCGTCGAACAAATAGCGCTGGCCCTGCGGCCGATCCCAGAGATGATGGTGCGCATCGACGATCGGCAKGCCCGAGTCGAGCGCCGCTTCATCGCGCAGCGCCAGCCAGTCCGGCCGCACCGGGACATGAGTCGGCGCGGCCATGGCCGATCAGGCCTCGATCTCGCAGCCCAGCTTGGCGAGCGCGGCATCGACCCAGCTGCGATCGTTGCGYCCTTCATGGATCGCGGTCATCTGCTTGGTCTCGGCCTTGTGCTTGGCGTCGGCAGCGGCATAGACCGCCTCGACCTCGTCATAAGGCACGCAGAGCAGGCCGTCATCGTCGCCGATCACGAGGTCGCCGGGCGCGATCACCATGCCTTCGATCGCAATCGGGACATTGATCTCGCCGGGGCCGTTCTTATAGGGCCCGCGATGGCTGACGCCGGCGGCGAAGACCGGGAAATCATGCTCGCGGATCCAGGCGCTGTCGCGGATCGCGCCATAGATGACGATGCCGGCGAGGCCACGCTTCTGCGCGTGGGAGATCATCAGTTCGCCGATGAGCGCATTGGTGAGGTCCCCGCCGGCGTCGACCACGACAACGTCGCCCGGCGATGCGAYATCGAGCGCCTTGTGGATCATCAGATTGTCRCCCGGACGCGACTTCACCGTAACCGCCGGGCCGGCGAGSRCGCCGCCGCCATGCAGCGGCCGCAGCTTCGCTCCACCCGCCGTCATGCGGGACATCGCGTCGCTGACATTGGCGACCGGCAACGCGCGGAAGCGCTCGACGACGTCTGCRGACACCTGGCGGYGCCGCTTGAGAACACGAAATCCGACCATCCCTTGGCTCCCTGATCCGCTCGGCGGTGCCCGGTGATCGTCGCCGATTGACAGGGYGCYGCGAYGCGGAATAGCTTTTTTGAAACGACGTTTCAAAAATAACTTTCGGAGGAAACATGCAAGCTCTTTTTTCGCGCCGGGCCCTATTGGCCGGCTCAGCTGCCGCAACGGTAACCGCCATGACGATGGTGCGTCCCCGCGCGGCYGAAACCGCGACGGTGACGATGGCGATCCAGTACGGATATGCCTATTTGCCGGTGACGGTCGCGGAGAAGCTCGGCCTCTTCGCAAAGCAGGGGGCGGCGGCGGGGCTGCCTAATCTCACCGTCAAGATCCAGAARATCAGTGGCGCTCCGGCGATCAACGACGCGCTGATCAGCAGCTCGATCGATATCGGCGCCTATGGCCTGCCCGGAATGCTGATCGCAGCCGAGAAGACACGAGGCTCCATCGAGATCCGRGGACTGGCTGCCCTGGTAGCGGGCGATAACGGGCTCTACACCAACAAGCCCGAGATCAAGACGCTTGCCGACTTCAAGCCGACGGACAAGATCGCGGTGACCTCGACCACGGGCCAGCAGGGCCTCCTGGTCCGCATGGCGGCGGCCAAGGCCTTCGGCGAGGGCCAGTCACGCCGTCTCGATACCAACATGATCCAGCTSCCGCATCCTGATGCGACGTCGGCCTTGATCACCGGCGGGACGATCAGCGGCTATGCGGCGCCTCACCCCTATAGCGACATCGTCGAGAAGAGCGCGAATGTCCGGCGACTGTTCTTCTTCTCGGACTATCTCGGCGAGCGCGTGACGAGCGGCCTGCTCGCCAGCAAGCGCTCCTTCGTCGAGGCAAATCCGCAGGCTGCCAAGGCGATCGTCGCCGCCATCGATGAGGCCGGAACCTACATCAAGGCAAACCCGCGCGAGGCGGCCGAGATGTTCCTCGAATCTGAGAAGTCATCGCTGGACCTCGACGAGACCGAAAAGATGCTGAAGAGCGTCTCGGAGGAATGGGGCGTCCAGCCCAAGGGCGTGATGAGCTTCGGAACCTTCATGGCCAAGGCCGGCCTACTGAAAGCGCCGCCTGCCAAATGGCATGACACGTTCTTCCCCCCGGTCGCGGCAGGCGAAGGCACCTAAACGCAAGTCACGGACCGGCTGGAGCGAATGTCCGGTTTAGGGCACGGACCGAAAGTCAGCTATTGGCGCGATGAAGCCGGCCAGTTTTTCAGCCGTCATTCAGCGCAGATGCTCCGCGTGCCGGCAGCAGCACTCCTGGGCTCCGTTGACCTGGGAAGCCGGCGTCACGACTGAACCAGACGCGATGGCTCCCCTACAAGACCTYGAATCTTCCGACATAAGCGGCCAGCTCATCGGGCGTCCCCTTCGGGAATGCCTGTCTGAGATGGTCGAGGAAGGCCGACACGCGCGCGCTCAGCAGGCGGCGGGTCGGATAGAGCGTCCACAGCGTAATCTCCGGTCCTCCCACATCGCCCCAATGGATCAGCTTGCCGTCGCCGAGATCGTGACTGACGAGCGATATCGGAAGACGCCCAGCACCCACCCCCATTCGCACGGCATCCCGCACCATGATCAGCGATGACAAGCTCAGGACCGGATTGACTGCGACCTCCGACTTACCCTTTGGGGTCTCGATGTTCCAGACTTCGCCTTGGCGGGCAGGGCCACGCACGACGACCGGAACGGCCGATCCATCCATAGGCCTCYGCAGTTTCGGGCTCGCTACCACCACCAGCCGGTCTCGGAGGAAGACCCGTCCGACGAGGCTTTCATCGGGCTCGGGATTGACCCGGATGACGAGGTCATAGGCCTCCTCGACCATGTCGACAGGTCGGTCCTCGGTCGTGACCTCAAGCCGGACATCCGGATATTTCAGCGCAAAGTCTGCAGCCAGCTTCCCCATCGCGATCTGGGAGAAGAGCAACGGCGCGCTGATCCGCAGCCGGCCTCGCGGGCTGTGTCCCCCTGAGGCGATTGCCGCAGCCGTCTCGCCCAGTTCGGTGAGCAGTTGGCCCGTCCGCTCGAACAGGGCCCGTCCTTCCTCGGTTAGCTTCAGGACGCGAGCCCCACGCTCAAACAGTCTTAGGTCGAGGCTGGCTTCCAATTCCGCAACACGGCGCGACAGCGTCGCCTTCGGGCGTCCTGCGGCGCGCGAGGCTTTTCCGAACCCTCCGTRRCGRGCGACSARRTTGAAATCGGCGAGGGCRAGMAGGTCCATGTGTTYCACCAGTGAGACGGTCTGTCCAGATATRGCGTCTATTGGCGCGGATGTGGATCGCTAAATTCAGGGCAGCCAAACGGCTCAACCCAGGAGCAACCCATGACCATTCTCGTRACCGGCGCGACCGGCAATGTCGGCCGTAACGTCGTCGAACAGCTCRKCASCCGYRGCGCCGATGTSCGYGCYCTCGTYCGCGATCCCGCCAAAGCCAACTTCCCAGCCGGCGTCAATGTCGTCCACGGCAATTTGCTCGATGTCGACTCGCTGCGCGGCGCCATGTCCGGCGTCTCGACGCTGTTCCTGCTGAACGGGGTCGTCGCCGACGAATTCACTCAGGCGCTGATCGCGCTCAACGTCGCCCGCGAGGCGGGGATCGAGCGGATCGTCTACCTCTCGGTGATTCACAGCGACGTCTACGTGAACGTGCCTCATTTCGCGGGCAAGTTCGGGGTCGAGCGCATGATCGAGCAGATGGGCCTCAACGCCACCATCCTGCGCCCGGCCTATTTCATGGACAACGAGATCACGATCAAGGACGTGGTCACCGGCTACGGCATCTACCCGATGCCGATCGGCAGCAAGGGTCTTGCGATGATCGACGCGCGCGATGTCGGCGAGATCGCCGCGATCGAACTGATCCGTCGCGAGCAGTCGGCCACGCCGCTCCCGCTCACCCGCATCAACCTGGTCGGTCCCGATACACTCACCGGCGCAAGCGCCGCAGCCATCTGGTCGGATGTCCTCGGCCGCACCATCGCCTTCCCCGGCAACGATATCGCCGCCTTCGAGCAGAACCTGCGCCAGTTCATGCCGAGCTGGATGGCGCTCGACATGGGCCTGATGGCCGAGCGCTTCCTGACCGACGGCATGCTCCCCGACAGTGGTGACGTCGACCGCCTCACCACCCTGCTGGGCAGGCCGCTTCGCTCCTACCGCGACTACGTCGCGCAGATCGCCGGCTGACATCCGCCATTCCGAACAAACCGACAAGGACCATCGTCATGATCTATTCGACCGCCACCGTCCCGGTGAATCCGGCAGGCGAGACCAAACTCACCCGCGCGCAGGTCTGGAAGGGCCTGGAGCTGAAGGCGCGCGATGCGCGCCTGTTCCTTCCGCCCGGCTTGTGCACCCGCTGCGACGTAACGGAGGAAAGCGCGACGCATTTCGTGCGCGAGGCCACCATCGCCGGTGCCGACCTGCGCGAGATCATCACCCTCGAACCACAGAGCAAGGTGACCTTCTTCCAGGCGACCGGCCCGCGCGAAGGCGCGATCATCAACGAGCTGTTCGAGGATGAAGCAGGCGAGCTGCAGCTRAAATTCTACTGTTACCTCGGACTGCGCGGCAAGGCGCCGAACGGTCCCGAGGARCACSTCGAACAGGCCCAATTCGACAGCGACAAAGGCTACAAGGCCGCCCTCCTGTCCACGCTCAAGCGCACCCGCGAGATGCTCGCCGAAGGCAAGCTCTGATCCTCGCCTCCCTCATGATCCAGCGAACAGCAGGAGGGCACATCACCGATGTCTGGTCCGCGATAAAGGTTGGCAATCTGCAATTGCCGCGTCGCCTCGCATGGCGCCGACGACGCGCAGCCGGGCCAAGCCCGACGGCATGCTCSGCGACCTCGCGCCCRAATATTACGCCCAATGCGCGAAGATGAGCCTGCTATAGGTAGCAGGCTTCCGAAGACGGGCAAGGCTATACAAACAAGCCGGCCATCACTCACTCACGACCAGGATTTTCACTCCCGGTATTTC
>NZ_JBFRDQ010000014.1:0-32784 GCF_052113865.1 Allobosea sp. TAB14
GGCGGCCTCCTTCAGGCGGCCTCCTTCAAACGGCCCAAGCAACGCAGCTCGCGAGCGGCTTCCATTGCGCTGGCCTATCCGCGGTCGCGGCCCGTGCCAGGATCGGCAGCGTCGGATCGGTCGCGCTGCTCACGCTTCTCGCAGGCTGTGCCCAGAGCAAGGCTCCCGGACAGGTCTTCGACTATGCCCCGGTGACATCGGCGGCCGCTGCGCTTCCATCCGGCAGGACGACGGGCCAGCACGAACAACCGCGAGCCAAGCCTGCAACCGCTGTTCTGGGACCGCTCCAGACAGGTTCCGGTTACACGGTAGAAAGCGACGCCAGAAGCGACGGACGATACAACACCTACGTCTTTGCCACAGAGTTCGGCACCTACCTGGTGGCCGGCGACGATCTCGCGCGCAATCATCTCCGGGAGCTCGTCGCCCTGGACGCGCTCAAGAAACAGTCTTTGTCAGGGGAATTCGTGCATGCCGCCGGCAAAGCCGTCCTCAGCCCGATCCGAGGTGTCGTCAATACGGTGAGGGACCCGATCGGCGGCGCGCAAGGAACATACAGCAACGTTTCCCGGCGAGTAGGCTCGGTGCGGCGTACCCTGTCCGACGCTGGCGAATTCGTCACCACGTTCGGCAAGCCGGAGAAGCGACGGCCGGAGCGCGAGAACGAGAACTTGTTTGAGAAGTTCGTCGACAGACCGAAAGAGAAGCGACGTCTGGCCGAGGCATTGCGCGTCGATCCCTACACTCATTTCATTCCGCTCTCGCGCGAACTCAACAAGGTCGCATCCTACTCGGCCGCTGGATCCTTCGGCGTCAACCGTGCACTTGGCTTCGTTCCCGGCGGAGCGGGTACCGTCTTTTCGGGCCTCGGAACGCTCGATTCACTCACGTCGCGAACGCTCGACATGCCGCCGGATGAAACGGCGGCGGTCAACCGCGAGCGCTTGGAAAAGCTGAACATCCCGGAGGACACGATCAAACGATTGCTGCTGAGCGACAAACTCACGCCGACTGAAAAGACACGGACGGTGGGTTTCCTGAGCGGCATGTCGGGMGCACCGGGGCTCGAGGCGCTCGCCTCCTTCGTCGCGTCGAGCGAAACAAGAGTGGACGCCTTCACGGCGCTGCAGACGCTCGCCTATCTCTCGGCACGTCCCTTTGGCAACGACGGTATCAGTGGCGTGGAAATCGTCGAACGCATTCCGGTCATTTCGGTCGGCGCGAACAGGAGAGTGGCTCTGTTCACAGCCGACGACCTTGCCTGGACATCGGAAAACGCGGCTCAGCTCTCGCAGCTCGGTACCGCACTGGCGAGCAGCAGCAATTCTCGGATCAGGAAGGAAATCTGGATATCGGCAGACGCATCCACGATGGCAAGACGCGAACTGCGACGTCAAGGATGGCTGGTGAAGACGAACGTCTTCAGTCCGCAGGTCAGGCTCGCCGCCGATTAAGAGGCCGCTGCGCATGCGAGCGTAGGAGTCGATGACCGCGCGAACACGACGCTCTTGCAATTCGAGGTGGAACGGACAGGCCTATCGGTCACGCGCGACGCGGAATCCGTTGGTGTAGAAGCGCACGTCGACCTCGTATTTGAAGCGCGCGGCCGAGCGCAGATAGCGGGGATCGTTGTTGAACGAGCCGCCACGCAGCACGCGCTCGCGGCAATTCGCGACCGTATAGGCGCTGCCGTCACGGGGCGCGCTGCGATAATTCTCGCTCCAGCAATCGGCGACCCATTCGGCTGCATTGCCGGCCATGTCGTAGAGGCCGAACGCATTGGCCGGGAATTGGCCGGCCGGAATGGCGCTGCCGCGCTTCTGGTCGTTGCAGCCGAGGCAGTTCGCCCGCTCCTTCACCAGCGTCTGGCCCCAAGGGTAGGTCGTCGTCGTGCCGGCGCGCGCCGCATATTCCCACTCGCTTTCGGTCGGCAGGCGATAGGGCTTGCCGGTCCGGGCCGAGAGCCAGGTGAGATAGGCATTGGCATCGTTCCAGTGGATGTCGGTGACCGGCCGCTTGCCGCGGCCGAGCCCGCGATCATCCGGCCGGTAATTGCAGCCGCCCTGGTCGACGCAGAGATCCCACTCCTCGAAGGTCACCTCGCGGGCGCCGAGATAGAAGCCGCGGACGGTCACTGGATGCACCGGCTTCTCGAATTCGTAGAGATCGTTCGAGCCCATCTGGAAGCTGCCGGCTGGGATCGCGACCAGCTCCGGGCAGCCTGTGCAGTCGCGCTGCGGCGCGCCTGCTGGCTGGGGCGATGCCGGCGGGGTGGCGATTGCAACGGCTGTGGCAGCAGGTGCAACCGGGCCGGCGCGATATTCCTGCTCGCGGGCCCGGGCCAGCGAAGCGAAGCGCCCGTTCGGAAAGGCATCGAGATAGGCGCGGTACTCCGCCGCGTTCCGGCTGTTGCGGATCGATTCCCAGAAGGCGAGATCATAGGCCGCATCCTGGGTTACGCCCGGCGTCTGCGGCGGCGGGATGACGGCGCGGCTGCCGAGCGCCACGGCGACCGGCTGAAAGACCGGCGTGACGACGAGCCCCTTCGGCGGTTCCACCGAGAGCCAGACCTGCTGGCTGCGCCGGGTTTCGCGCGAAACCGTGTCCCGCACCTGCTTCACCGCCTGCGCCATCTCCAGCCCCGGCGTCCGGATCGCCTTGAGCCAGGCCGCGACGGCGCGATCGGGACCGCCCGGCAGCGGCTTGCCCGGCGCCGTCGGGAACAGCACCGCGATCCCCTCCATCGGTTCGAGCGGCAAGAGCCCCTTGGCCTTGCCCTGCCAGGGATTGTCGCGGCCGGCATCGAGGAAGATCAGGGCGCTCGCCGGCCGGGCGACGATCAGCGGATCGACGATCTCGTCGAGATCGACCGCAGCCTCAGCGCCGTTCTGCACCGACAGCAAGAAATTGCGGTTCCGCTCCTGAATGGCATGGCCGCTATAGAACACCACGGCCTGCGCACCGCGCCGGAGCTTGCTCGCGAAGCTGGCGATCGCCTGCCGCAAGGCGTTGCGGTCGGCATTCTCGACCGAGACGACATCGAAGCCGCCGGCGCTCAACACCTGCGCGACGGCGCGACCCCGCTGGGCGGCGCCCGCCATCGGCGCCTCCGGATAGGCTTCGTTGGCGATGACGAGTGCGACACGCGCGACCTCGCTCGGCTGCTGGGCAAGCCCGGAAGCGGCCAGCATCGGCAGCAGCACGACGGCAATCAGGACGCGTAACCAGGCCATCTTCAGACGAAAGCCCCTCAGCTAGCGGACATTGATCGTGATCTTCGGCGACATCACGGGCGGATCATGCGGCGTATGGGTGTAGTCGCCGAGCAGCAATTGCAGCGTGTGCCGGCCCTTGGGCAGGGTCACCACCACCTCGGTCTGGCCGTTGCCCAGATGGATATGGTTGTAGTCGGACGGGATCGGCTGGTCCGGCGGTCCGGGCTCGGTGTCGATCAGCAGGTGGTGATGGCCGGTCCGCGCGTGGTTGACGCCAGCCGGCGCGACGCCCATGCCGCGCAGGCCGATCCGCACAGTGAAGCGCTCGGGCACGCTCAGGCCATCGATCGGATAGTGGAAATAGACCTGCGCGCCCGGCGGCGCGGGTTGGCGCGCGGGCGTCTGCGCGACGGCTTCCGCGGGAAGGCCCTGCCACGCTGCCAGTGCGAAAAGGCCGGCGGCTGCGATGCGGGCTCGCGACATCACCGGCGCCTCCTCGCGTTCGGCCCGCCCGGCGCCACGATCACCGTGATGCGCTCCGAGATCACCGGCGGATCATGTGGCAGATGGTTCTCGTCGGCGAGCAGGAGCTGCAACGTGTGCCGCCCGTTCGGCAGGGTCAGCTTGTACTCGGTCTGGCCGCCGCCGAGATGGATGTGGTTGAGATCGGCCGGAATCGGTGCATCGAAGGAAGGCGGCCCGACGTCGACCAGCAGATGGTGATGGCCGGTATTCGGCTTGGCGACGCCAGCCGGCGCCACGCCCATATTGCGCAGGCCGAAGCGGATGGTCGATGTCGGGTAGATCCGGTCGCCATCCCGCGGATAAACGAAATAGACAGCCGCATCGTTGGGCGATGGCGTGCGGGCAGCGCCAGCGCCAGCGCCAGCGCCATGGGCATGCGGCGCCGGCTGCGCAGCAACAACGGGTTGCCCATCGGCGACGACGCGAACCCGGATGCGCGCCGACATCACGGGAGGATCGTGCGGCACATGCTCGTGATCGCCCATCAGCAATTGCAGCGTGTGTTCGCCGGGCGGCAGCGAGAGCTCGGCCTCGGTCTGCCCGCGCCCGAAATGCAGATGGTTGAAATCGCTGGGGATCTCGCGGTCGAGCGCCGGCAATTCGGTATCGACGAGGAGATGGTGGTGGCCGCCATTTGGGCTGGCGGTCCCGGCCGGCGTCACCGTGATGCCTTCCGCCCCAAAGCGGATCCTGGCGTGGCTCGGGATCGTCGCGCCGTCCTGCAGGTCGATGAAGAAGACACGCGCGCCGGGCGCGGCAGCCGACCGCGGCTTCTCAGGCGCCGCCGCCGGAACCTCGACCGTGATGCGCTCGGACATGATGGGCGGGTCATGCGGCACATGGTTGTGGTCGGCGAAGAGCAGCTGCAGCGTGTGCTTGCCCGGCGTCAGCGCGATCTCGGCCTCGGTCTGGCCGCCGCCGAAATGGATATGGTTGAAGTCGCTGGGGATCGGCTGGTCGAGCGGCGGCAATTCGGTATCGATCAGCAGGTGGTGATGCCCGCCATTGCGCGCCGCCTGCCCCGCCGGGACGACCTCCATGCCGGTGATCGCGAACCGCACCGTGAGCTTGGCGGGAACCTGCGCCTTGTCGGCGAGGCCGATGAAGGAGAGACGGGCCGTTGCCGGAGCCGGGCTGCGCTGCCGGGCGCGCTCCTGCGCCGACGCTCCGGCCAGCGGCATCGCCACGGCCAGACCCAACAGCAGAAGCGCCGGCGCAAGGCGGAGCATCAGCGTCTTCCTTCCGCAAGGAGATGGACGGAAGGCTAGCAGCGGAGCCGGGAGCCTTCAAGCAAAACACCATCCCCTGGTGTCGATGACTATGCTTTGTTCTGGAGAAGGCCGGGATCATGCATTAGCATGACGTAGAGGTTGCCGGCAGCCTCTAGGGAAGACCCATGATTCTCGTCGCCAGACTCTGCGGCCTGATCCTCCTGCTGCTGTCCGGCCTTGCCCTGGCCGAGACGCCGCCCGAGCGCCGCGTGGCGCTCGTCATCGGCAATTCCAGCTATCGCAACGCACCCGTGCTGCCGAACACCATGAACGACGCGCGCGACATGGCGGTCGCCCTGCGCAAGGTCGGCTTCGAGGTGGTCGACGGCATCGATCTCGACAAGCGCGGCATGGACGCGGCCCTGACGCGCTTCGCCCGGCTGGCTCAGGATGCCGATGCCGCGATGTTCTATTTCGCCGGCCACGGCTTCCAGTTCAACGGCGAGAACTATCTCGTTCCGGTCGAGGCGAAGATCGAGGACGAGGTCGGCGTCCAGTACGAGACGACGCGGCTCAACGACGTCGTCACCGCCCTGAACTATGCCAAGGGCGTCAAGATCATGGTGCTCGACGCCTGCCGCAACAACCCCTTCGTCGGCTTGCTCGCCAAGCGTCAGGCAACGCGCGGCTTCTCTGTCGGCTCCGGCCTCGCCCCGGTCCAGCGCGCGCAGGGCATGGTCATCGCCTATGCCACGCAGGCGAACGACGTCGCCGCCGACGGCGCCGGCCGCAACAGCCCCTTCACCGCCGCCCTGGTGCGCGAGATCGACCAGCCTGGCCTCGAGGTCGCGGCACTGTTCCGCCGCGTGCAGAAGAGCGTCTACGATACGACGGCCGGTCGCCAGACGCCGGAACTCTCGCTCTCCCTGCTGGGCGACTTCTACCTCAATCGCGAGGAAACGGATGCCGATGTCTGGCGCCGCATCCGCGCCAGCGACGATCCCACCGCGCTGCAGGCCTTCATCCAGCGTTATCCGCAGAGCTTCTTTGTCATCGATGCGCGCACGCGGCTCGACCTGCTCGAGCGCCGCTCCACGACCTCGAGCGAGCGCGACCAGCTCGTACGCGAATTCGCCGAGCGCGAACGCGCCTTGCTCGAGCGTCTGGAAAAGGCGGAACAGGGCCGGCGGCAGGCTGCCGACGATCTCGCCCGCAAGGATAGCGGCGACGCGGTCGGCGTTCCCGCGCCCTCGTCGGCTCCGGGTTCCGCGCCTGTCGCGATTGCCCCTGCCCCGCCCCCGCCGCGCGCCCAGGACAAAGCGGAACGCGCGCGCCTCGCCGACGAGCTCGCCCGCCGGGAAGCCGAGCTCGCGGCGATCGAGACGGAAAAGCAGCGCCTTGCCGAAGAGCGTCGGGCCGTCGAGCAAGCCATGGCGGCCAGGCTCGGCACGCCCGGGGCGCTGCCGCAGAACCGCTCGACGCAACCCGTCGCCATGCCGGGCGTGCCCGCGCGCCCGGCGGAGGCCCCGCCGAGAGGGCGAGCCTCCGGCGAGTGCGCCGAACTCCTGATGCGTGCTCAGCTCGGCGATCTCACGCCCGCGGCACGCGAACAATTGCGGCAATGCCGCTGATGCAAGACGGCCGCGGCGGAGAGCCCGGCCCGAACTGGAGAGGTGAGGCATGACGGGCCTGGTCCGCTTCAAGATCGCCATGATCGGCTTGGCTCTGCTGGCAGGCGCGACCGCGGCCATCGCCCAGACCCCACCGCCTCCGACGCCCGTTCCCTTTGCCGATGCGCTCCGAAAGGCAGCCGATGACCTCTTCGGCAAGGCGACCGTCTCCGGAGACAAGGTCAACCTCGTCATCGACCCGCTGATCGACGCGGCCTCCGGCGCGCAATCGGCCGCGACGCGCTCGATGCAGGCGACCCTGATGGAGATGGTCAAGGCGAACTATCCGCGCTTCACCGTCCTGCCCTTCGACAGCGAGGCCCTGGCGAGCAAGCCGGTTGTGCTGGTCGGCACCTTCACCGCCGTCAACAACCAGGGCGTGGCGGACGGACCGCGCGACGCCTACCGGATCTGCCTGACGCTGGCCGATCTCAAATCCAACAGCATCGTCTCCAAGGGCGTCTCGCGTGCCCGCCCGGAAGGCGTCGACACGACGCCGACGCTTTATTTTCAGGACTCGCCGCTCTGGGCGAAGGATCAAGCGACGGATTCCTATATCAAGGTCTGCCAAGGCACGAAGCTGGGGGATCCGATCGATCCCGCTTATGTCGAGAAGCTGACCGCCAATGCGCTGATCAATGACGGCATCCTCGCCTATGAGACCCAGCATTTCCGCGAGGCACTGGCCTTCTACCGGGCGGCGCGCAAGCTGCCGGGCGGTGAGCAGCACCGCGTCAGGATCGGCACCTATCTCGCCGCCAGCAAGCTCGCCCGGCGCGAGGACATGGTCGATGCCTTCGGCGACCTGATCGATTACGGCSTCGCCACCGATCGGCTGATGGTGAAGCTGCTGTTTAAGCCCGGCACGACGCAATTCGTCGATGACCGCCAGATCACCGATCCCTATCCGATGTGGCTGAGCCAGATCGCGACGCGCTCCCGCCAGAAGGGCGCCTGCCTGGAGATCGTCGGCCATACCTCGCATACCGGCCTGCCCCAGGTGAACGAGCGGCTTTCGACCCTGCGGGCGCAATTCGTCATGGACCTGCTGCTGACCGGCGCGCCCGACAATCGCGGCCGCATGATCGCGACCGGCCGCGGCTACAAGGAGAACCTCGTCGGAACCGGCAAGGACGATGCCAGCGACGCGCTCGACCGCCGGGTCGAGTTCAAGGTGATCGGCTGCTGAGAATTCCGTCGAGATCTCACGCCCGATCGCATCGGGAATGCGCCAGACGATGCGCAGACCGATCAGCGCGCCTTCTTTCGCCCGCAGTGCGCAGACGCTCCAACCGAGCACGCCATGACCAGTGACAGGCGGCGTATGACCGGTATCTCGCCCTGCCCTCCGCGGCTCTTCGCCGGGACGGTCCGGGCGAGCACCCCGAGCTGATTCCTGCCCCGAATCTGCTATCGCTTGCAGCGGCGAGCGCCGCAGCAGTCGCGCCCGCCTTGATACCCATGGGTGAGATGCGATGAGATTGCTGGCGCTCCTGACATTCTGGACCACGGCCATGGGAGCAATGCTGCCGGCCGCTGCCGCACCGCGCGAGCAGGTTGAGACCACGATCACCATGGCAGCTGCACAGGTGGCGGAGCACTATGTCGACGTGGTCGAACCCCGCAGCCTGTTCATGCATGGGCTGCGCGGGCTCGGAAACATGGCGGGGGAGCCCGCCTCTTCCCGAAGGCGCTCGCTCGACGCGGCCATGCAGGCCGAGGCGACCGCCATTGGCTTCAAGCCGCAAGCGGATCTCTTGATCGCCGAAATCATGCGGTTTCGCGCCGGCCGCGAGCGCGACGCAGCGCTCGCGGCCGCCCTGCGGGGCATGATGGCGGGTCTTGATCCGCACAGCCGGCTCGTGCTGCCGGCCGAGATGCAGCCGCCGCCGGCCTCGGTCGGTCTGGAGCTGACGGTGAAAGGCGGAGCGCTCACGGTGGTCCGCCCATTGYCCGGTGGCCCCGGCGAGCGCGCGGGACTTCAGGCCGGCGATGTGCTGGTCGACATCGACGGCCGCCCGACGACGGGACTGCCCCTGCCGGAGGCGGTGGCGCTGCTGCGCGGAGCGCTCGGCACCAGCCCCGTGCTCAAGGTCGAACGGCCCGGCGCCCCCGCGCCGCTCACGCTCCGCCCGGTGCGCGGGCCGGTGCAGGCCCCGCCTTCGTTGCGCTGGACTCTCGAGGGCCGTGTCGCAGTGATCAAGATCAGCGCCTTTGACGGCAATACGCGAACAAACCTGCAATCCGCGCTCGACGCGGCGGCTTCACGCCCCGGGGGGCCGCTCGAAGGGCTGGTGCTCGACCTGCGCGGCAATGCCGGCGGCCTGCTCGACGCAGCAGAGCAGCTCGGCGGCATGATGCTGGCGGCCGGAACCGAGGTCGCGAATCTGCGCGGCCGCACCCCGGCCAATGCGCGCAGGCTCGTCTCCCGGCAAGGCGACGTCGTCTCCGGGCTGCCCGTCGTGATGATCGTCGACAGTCGGACCGGCGCAGGCGCCGAGATCGTCGCCGGCGCGCTGCAGGACCATGGCCGCGCGCTCGTGGTCGGGCAGAAGACCGCCGGAGCGGGCACGATCCAGACCGTACTGCCGCTGCCGGAAGGGCAAGGCGCCCTCATCGTCACGACGGCGCGCGTCTATCGCGCGACCGGCGCCGCGCTGGACGGTGCGGGCGTCGCTCCCGATCTCGTGCTCGACGAGGAGAGCGGATTGCTCACGCCGCGCTCCGGCAGCGGGTCGAAACTCGATGCCCAAACCGAGAGCGAGGTGGCCGGCGCGGTTTCGGCGGCGCCATCGGGCACGGATACGGCGCTGCTCGCAGCGATCAAGCTGGTTGGAAGCGTCGGCAAGCCCGCGACCTCCAAGGCCGCGGCGCCATAGGATGCGCGCCGGCGGCTCCGGTCGCGGTCATCGCCGGGTCGATTTCGGCTGCGCCAGCTCGTAGCTTTCGCCGGAGCGCGCGACGATCCCCGCGGCGGCGAGCGCCTTCAGCGCCTCAGGCGCCCCGCCCCGGGGACGGGTCTCCTGAAGCTGCGACAGGATCTTCACCGCCCGCTCGCGCACGCCGCGCGGCAGCGTCCCGTTGCGGACGATCTCGCTAAGGGAGGTCGCCGCTGCCGGCACGCCATCGCGTCCGAGCTCCGCAAGGTTGAAGAGGGCGCGCGCATAGTCGCGATCCTCCTCCTTCTCGGTGTTGAGCAGCACCGTGACGAGCCCGAGCCGGGAGCCGAGATCCCCCTTCGCGATCGCCCGCTCGTACCAGAGCTCCGCCTGCTCGGGTGACGGCGAGACGCCGAACCCGCGCTGATAGGCGACGGCCAGATTGTGCATGGCAGGGACATGGCCGCGCTCGGCAGCAGCCTTGAAGTTCTCGAAAGCCAGCTCGAAATTCCGGGTGACGCCGAGACCGTGGCGGTAAGCGACGCCGAGATTGTTCATGGCGCCCGGCTCGCCGCGCTCGGCGCCGGCCTGGTAGTTGCGGAAAGCCTCCCGCGGCGAAGCATCCGGCAGCATCCGGTCGGCGTGGAGATCGCCGAGATGGCGATAGGCTTCGACCTCGCCGGCTGCGATCGCCATGTCGAAGTACCTGGCCGCCTTTGGGCCGTCGGGCCGTCCGCCGAAGCGGCCTTCACGATAGCCGAGGCCGAGCAGAAGCGCGGCCATGCCCCGCTGCGGTCCGTCGAGTCGCTGGACCAGCGCCTGTTCGGTCGCCGTCTGCATGTCGACGCCCTCGCGTTCGCGCCAGACCATCCGCAGCGCCTCGGCCGCGACCGTATTGCCCTGGCGGTTGGCCGCTTGCACCAGCAGCAACAGCGCCCGGTCCCGATCGGGCTGGGGCGCGCCGATCTTCCCGTCGGTGATGATCGCCAGGAGCGTGCCCGCCGCCCAGCCATTGCCCTCAGCCAAGGCGCGCTCCAGCCAGCCGAATGCGCCGTCCGTGTCGCGAGTCTGCCCGTGCTCGCCGAAATAGAGGTTGCGGGCATGCAAGGTCATCGCCTCGCTGCCGCCTGCTTCGGCGCCGCGCCGCGCCCAACGCCCGGCTTCCGCCTGATCCTCCGGGTTGGTGCTACGCTCCCCATAGAGGACCGCCAGATTGTAGTAGGCCGGCTGATCGCCCGCGCTCGCGGCCCTCTGCCAGAGCTCCTGGGCCTGCACGGGATCCCTCGGCACGCCGCGGCCCAGCCTGTAGAGGCTCGCGAGCTCCGAAAGCGCCGCCACGCTGCCGAGATCGGCAGCCTGCTTGTAGAGCTCGGCGGCCCTGGCCGGATCGGCGGGGCGGCCCACGCCCTTCTCGGTCATCTGGGCGAGCCGGAAGGTATAGGACGCGTCGCGGGTCCGCCCGACCACTTTTTCGAGGGCGGCCGCGCCCAGCGTCGGGTCGGGCGTGCTCGTCAGCATGCCGTTGTTGACGAGCACCGCCAGCGAGGCCTGGGCCCGACCGTCCCCCAGCTCCGCCGCGCGCATGTAGTAAGCGATCGCCCGGTCCATGTTGCGGCGCACGCCAAGGCCCTGCTCATACATCACGGCGAGGTAGCGCGTGCTGACGGCATCGTTCAGCGCAGCCCCGCGTCGGTATTGCGCCACGGCCTCGGCGGGATTCTGATCGGTGCCGAGCCCGGCTTCGAAGGCATGGCCGAGATCGGCGAAGGCCTCGGCCGTTCCCGCCGCCACAGCCTTGCGGAACCACGACACGGCTTCGGCCGGGTCGGGAGCGACGCCCTGCCCTTGCTGGTATTGCCGGCCGAGCATGAGCATCGCCAGGCCATCGCCGCGCTCCGCCGCCTGCTTCGTCAGCGCATGCGCCCGCACCGGATCGGCCAGCCGACCGCGCCCGAGGCCGAACAGCTTGGCCTGTTCGAGCAGCGCCTCGGCGGAGCCGCGCATGGCGGCGCGCTCCAGCCAGAAATCGGCCTCGCGATAGTCCGTCTCAGCCCGGTCGGGTGTCGCGTAGAGACGGCCGAGTTCCACCATGGAGGCAAGGTTCTCGGCTGCGGCGTTCTCGCGCAAAGCCGCGATCGTGGCGTCCCTGTCCAGGGCCCGGTCGAAGCGAAAGCGCAGGTTCAGGCTGAGATAACGGGCTGTCGCGTCGCGGTGTCCCGCCTGCATGGCGCGGCGATAGAGCGCTATTGTCTCCTCCGTCGGCTTGCGGCCTTCCGGCAGGCGCTTCGCATCCTGCTCCGCCAGCAGGAACATGCCTTCGGCGCTGCCGGCCTGCGCCGCCTTCCCGTACCACTCCCGGGCGCGGCCGCCCGGCATCAATGCGTTCTGATCGCGCGAAGCCTCGAAGGCGCCAAGCGCCAGCATCGCGGCGATGTCCTTGCCCTCGGCCGCGCTGCGAAGGAGTGCCGCGCCGCGCTCGACATCCATGGCCACGCCCTGACCGCGCAGATAGGCCAGGCCGAGTTCGCGCGCGGCCGAGGCGTCGCCCTTCAGCGCCTTTCCGTAGAGGTCGAAGAGCTGTGGCGCCGCCGGCGCGGCATTGATGATGAGCGGCCCGGTGAGCGCGTCCTCACTCCACGGAACCTGCCGCTCGCCGGTGGCGCGCGAAACGCGCTCGCGCACCTTGCGCATGATCACGCCGATATCCTGGCCCGGAATCAGCAGTTCATCGATGAAGGCGAAGGTGAAGGGGCTGAGCCCGCGCCCGCCGCCCCTGTCGAAAGCCTCGCCTCCGGGAGCCGAAGCATAGGCGAAGAAGGTCCCGGTCGCACGCGGCGGCGGCGCGAGCCCAGCCTCGCCGGCAGCGTCCTTCAACTCCGTTTCGGTGCGGCAGGCATCAAGGACGAAGATCGTCGAGCCTGCCTTCAGCCGCTGGAAGCGAGTGCTCAGCTCGGCCAGATCGAGCGTCTTCTGCCGGTGCGTCTGCGGATCCCGCTCGCCCAGCGCGAGAAGGGAAACGCCGCCGACCCTCCGGCCATGGCCTGAGAAGAAGAACAGCAGCGACTGGATCGGCGTTGCGGAATCGAGCCCGTCGATGGCGGCATCCACCGCCGCTGCGCGCGGATTGATAAGCGTGCGGACGTCGTAGCCGAGCCGTTCGAGCGTTTCGGCTGTAGCGCGCGCATCCCGTTCCGGATTGGTGAGGTTACCCTGCCCGCCATAATCCGACACGCCGATCACGAGCGCGATCCGGCGTCCCTCGGGCGCCTGCGCGAAAAGCGGCCCGGCCAGGACGGCGAGCAGGAACGCGGCCAGAAGGGCACGCATCCCCACAACCCGCCAGCTCGAACCGACGACACGATGACGGCGGGCCTCGACCGTGGGTATGCGCAAGTCCCTCATCTCAGCCAACCGAGCATGGTCCTGGGCGTGATGTTGGAATTTGCATTCGTCGCATCGGATCGCCGCTCTTCCATCCCCCGCCTCAGGCAATCACACCATAAGCAGGCTTCCTGTCCAGACGGTCGCCGTCCCCGGCTACAGAACAATGACAGTGGCTCTCCGGCAATAAGTCGGCGAGCGCAATATCGACGTTCAACCGAAGGCGAACTGAGAGCCGCGCAGGCTTCTGGTCAGCGGATTTCGCCGCAGGATCCATCCCCATGGCTTCCCGGATCTGCCAGTAGACAATCCATTACGGCTCCTTCTTGAACAGGTCCTGGAAGATCAGCGGCCCCCAAACGCGGCCGCGTGCGTGCACCAGCGCGCCGCCCTCGTTGAGCTTTCCCAACTTGACGGGTGCGAAGCCGAGTTGTTTGGCCAGGGCCGCCACGCGAGCAGTCGCGTCCTCGTCCTCACCAGACAGAAAGACGACGCGGTGGCCGCCCGCGACGACCGGATCGGTCGCCAGGGTGACGGCACCCAGGTGATTGAACCCTTTGACGAGTTTGGCGCCGGTGAACGCCTTCGCGACAAAGGCGGATGATGGCAGACCATCCAGCTCTTCAGGGGCTGGAAACGCGTTCGTCGCGTCGATGATCGTCTTGCCTTCCCAGCTCGGCAGGGCCTTCGCAACCTCGCGGTGCTCCCCGAACGGGACCGCCAAGATGATCGTGTCGGCCTTGAGTGCTTCCCGCAGCGACTTGGCGACGACCATGGGACCGATCGCCCGAGCCTGCGGCTCCAACGCCTCGGGCGGCCGGCGGCTCGCGACGGTCACGTCGATGTTTTTACGGGCGAAGGCGTGGGCGAGGGCCTGGCCTATCCTGCCGAATCCTACAATCGCATAGCTCATGATACGTCTCCGATCCTCGTTGGTATTGATTCCCCGGCCTTCAACGGCGCTGGGTCTTCGTTCCGCTGTGTGGCGACCCGCGCGTAGGCGTCCGGCTGTGAACGACTTCCGCGCGGCCGGGCCGGCCGTCAGCGCAGAAGTCGTTCCACCAGGGACGCGCTGGTTGCCGCCGCTCGGCCGCGTCCCGCGATCCAGCGCGAATTCAGATGGCCGAGAAGCCGCCGTCGACGGACAACTCCAGCCCATTCACGAAGCTCGAATCGTCTGACGCCAGAAACAGCGCGACCGCCGCGATTTCCTCGGGACGACCCATCGTTCCCCGCGGGATCAGGGATTCGAACATCTGCTTCGCCTCCTCGGTGAGGACCTGGCTCTGCATCGGTGTGGCGATCGGCCCGGGGTGCAGCACATTCACCCGGATATTCCTGCCCTTCAGCTCGTTGAGCCACCCGCGTGCGAACGCGTGCAATGTCGCCTTGCTCGCGGCGTAGACGCTGTAGCCGGGGAAGCCTTTCAACGAAGCAACCGACCCGGTCATGAAGATCGATCCGCCATCATTGAACAGCGGCAACGCCTTTTGCACCGTGAACAGCGTGCCGCGCGCATTCAGGCCGAAGGTCGCGTCGAAATGCTGCTCGGTAATCTCGCCCAGCGGGACGGCTTCGCCCGTGCCGGCGCTCGCATACAGGACGTCGATCCTGCCCTTTTCCCGCTTGACCGTATCGAACAGGCGGTCGAGGTCGTCGAGATTGGCCGCGTCGCCGCGCACGCCGGTCACATTTCGGCCGATCAGCCCGACGGCCTCATCGAGCGCCTCCTGCCTCCGGCCGGTGATGAAGACATAGGCGCCTTCTTCGACGAACCGCTTGGCGCTCGCCAGCGCCATGCCGCTCGATCCACCCGTGATAACTGCAACCTTACCCTCAAGCTTTCCCATGACTTTTCCTTCAGGCTCCATCTTTGACTGATCGGGGAAGTTCCCCGAGAGCCTCGAGATGGGTCTGCCGGGATCGGGCGTTGAGTGCGGAAGCGCGCAGATCGGTGGTGCGAAATTCATCCAGACGGGCAACTGACGCCAGCCGCGACGATCGGCGCGCGCCGTTCGGAATTGGCACGCGCCTGTCGGCATGGGCTATGATGTCCGTCCCGACCGCCAACAATCGAGATGCGGGTCGATATGTTGAATCCGAGCTTTGGAAGGGGCACCGCGCGGTGCCGGATTGCACCATGATCGACTGGGATGACGTTCGCTACTTTCTTGCCGCCGCCCGCGGAGGCTCGGTGCGGGCTGCCGCCAAGCACCTCCGGGTGAATCACTCGACCGTGCTGCGACGCATCGCTCAGCTCGAGGAACGCCTSGGGGCRCATATGTTCGAAAAGCTGCCTTCGGGCTACCGCCTGACGGCTGCGGGAGAGGAGGTCCTCGARCTCGCGGAACAGATGGAAGCGTCGTCGCACCAGTTGGAGACGCGCGTCTTCGGTCGCGACCAGAGCGCGCGCGGGCTGTTGCGGGTGACGCTTCCGCCGTTCCTCGCCACACATCTGCTCATGCCGGATCTCGCCGACTTCGCGCATCTCCATCCGGACATCGAGATGGAAATCTCGTCGACCGGCGAGGTGGCGAATCTGACCAACCGAGAGGCCGATGTCGCGATCCGCATCGTCWCCGACCGCAAGACCCTGCCGCTCAATCTKCACGGCCTGATGGGACCGGAGCTRTTSAGCGGCGTCTACATSTCTCGYGAWCGRCTRGCCGCGYGGCGTGCGGGCGCGCCYGATYCCATSCGGTGGATCGTCATAGACAGTCAGGGACTCCCGGCCTGGGCCCGCGCGGGAGAGGTTCACGCCACGGAAGTTCCGTTCAGGACCCCGGACGCCGAGACCCAGATCGCCGCCGTGCAGAAAGGGATCGGGATGACGAAACTGCCGTGCTTCGTCGGGGATGCCGACCCTCTCTTGGTGAGGGTGCCGGGCACCGACCTGCCCATGCACGGGACGCTCTGGCTTCTCACGCAGGGGGAGACACGCAAGACGAAGCGTGTGCGGCTCTTCACCGAGTTCGTATCCCGCAGGCTCACCGCCTACGCGCCGCTTCTCGCGGGACTGTCCGTACCGGACGACTGACGCCCGGCAGATCGCCGGCGAAGCTTACAGTCGACAGCGGTCTCTAAGCGGACATCCTCAGCGCGCGACTTGGGTCGGCACCGGAAATCAGACCTCTCATTGGGAGCGTCAGCTTTCAGGCAAGCTCCCAATGTCCGCGTCTCTGACGGGCGAGAGGATCAAGCTCCGGTTGGCCGATGCCGGGCTCCTGGTCAGGCGCGGCCGCGCGAGCCTTCCCTCCGGCTGCCGGCGAATGCGGCGATGTCGGGCGCGAGAAGATCGTGCTTTTCCGCCCATGACGCGAACAAGCCGCGCGCCGTATCCGGCTCGATCTCGCCACGGATCGCCGCCAGGCAGGCCTTCAGCGCGAAGCCGTGGACCGCATCGCGCCTGCTCGCCGGCCAGTCGGCCAGGAACATGTAGGCCTCCATTGCAGAGCCGATCGCCGCCGGGTGCCCGAGCCCGGTCAGGATCACGACCGGCCTCTCGAAATCGTCGGATGTCATCATGCAGCCCTCCCTTGGTTGGGAGCGAGTGCCAACATTGCCATAGCCATATCCTCCTGGAAGCAACATGGATCCGGTTTGGTTGATCGCCGCGTCGAGCGCGCTCTCGCTGTCGGCGACTGCCATGATTTTGGGACGCGTTCTCTCCGGATCAAGCCCTCCGAAGCGTCGATTTTACTGGAGCCGGAATTCGCCGCTGACCGCGCTGAGGTCGGCAGGGCCGATCAGACATCGTGGCTAGAGCGCACGTCTTGTCTCAGGTCCGTTCAATCGCGCGGGCGGCCGTTCGAAACTCAGACGCCCTCGCTTGTAGCCCGCGACGGGCTCCGCGATCTCGGCCAGAGCCTCGACTGCCGTCGTGGCATCAAGAATGATCAGGTCGGCGGGATTGCCGGGCGCGATGCCATAGTCGCCGAGCCGCAAGAGCCGGGCCGGAAGCGACGTGACGAGATCGAGGCATGTTTGGAAACGGTCCGGCCCGCATTGCGCGACGTTGGCGTAAAGATTGGCCATACGCAGCAGCGAGGCATCGCCAAACGGCGTGAAYGGATTCAGGACGTTGTTCGTCGCGACCGTGCAGACCACGCCCTGTTCGATGAGCAGATGCACCGGCGTTACTCCACGCGGCCGCGCGTGCGTCACCTCTCTGCCGGTGAGATAGAGATCGGTCGCCGGCAGCACGGTGAGGCCGACGCCGGACCGGGCGAGACGAGAGCCGATGGCGGCCAACGTCGCGGGCTCCACCATTGAAAGCTTGGTGACATGGCCGATCGCGACGCGGCCGCCCCAGCCATGCCGCTCTGTCTGGCGGCAGATCTCGTCGAGATGCATCCAGCTCGGGTCGAGGTCGAAATCGAGGTGAAAGTCGAGATCGACGTCGAACTCCCGAGCGAGAGCGAAGAGCCTGGCCATCTGTGCCGTCGGATCGGCATCGGTATAGGGGCAGCCGCCGAGCAGGTCGGCGCCGTCGCGCAGGGCCGCGACGAGCAACGCCTCGGTGCCGGGATCATTGGTCAACCCCTCCTGCGGAAAGACGCAGATCGAAAGATCCAGCGCCCAGGCGTAGTCGACCTTCAAGGCCTTGATCGCCGAGAAGCTGCGCAGGCCGACGCGCGGATCGACCTCGACATGGGTACGCATGCGGGTCGTGCCCTTGGCAATCGCCTTTTCGATCACGCGCGCGCCGCGCTCGTAGACGTCGGCCTCGGTGAAGTCGCGCTTCATGGCGGCGACCGCAGCGATCGCCTCGGCAAGGCCGCCGCGACTATGCTCGCAGCGACCAAGCAGGCAGGCCTTGTCGAGATGGATATGGCTCTCGACGAAACCCGGCACGACCACGCGGCCACCGACGACGACCTCAGGCGCATCGCACGTGATCCGTGGTGCGATGGCTGCGATCCTGCCGGCTCGCACGCCGATATCCTGCGGCTGGCTCTGGCCGGGGATGACGGCTTGGCGGAAGACGAGGTCGAGAACGCTGTCGGTCGGCATGAATCTGCTTACGGACTGGTATTCAATGGGCAAAAAACATGCATGCACTTTATATGCCGAACCGCCGGCATCATGGGCGGAGGATGGACGTCTAGAACGACAGCGCCGAGCGCATCCTGCAGCAGCGCGGCACGTCGCCCGATCCGCTATTCCGCGGCGTCCAGGCGGCGCTTGCGGCCCGGCCCGCCGGCCGGCGCGGGAGTCATGTCGGCATAAGGGGCAAGGATATCCATGATGTCGCGCCCACGCGGCTTCGCCTGCGCCACCAGGGCCCGCTCCGCGACGGAATCGAGATGATGGTGCATCAGGCTCGCAACCTTCTCGCCATCGCCCGCTTCGAGCGCGTCGATCAACAGGCGGTGTTCATTGATCGCGCATTCGGATGAATGCGGCCGACTGAACAGCGACAGGGTCAGGCAGCAACGATAGGCGATCTCGCTGACATAGCGGATCAGGACCGGGCTCTCCGTCATCGTCGCGAGCAGAACGTGGAACTCGGTGGCAAGCCGGATCGAGACCGCATCCGGCCCGCCGCGCGCCGCATCCTCCGCGTCGACATGGCCGCGAAGGGTTGCGAGCTGGGCCTTGCTCAGCCGCCCGGCAAGCTGGCGCACCACGAGCCGCTCCAGCTCGATCCTGATGTCAAATGTATCGCGCGCTTCCTGCCAGCTCGGCGTAGCCACCACGGCGATGCGGTTACGACGCAACTCGACGAGGCCTTCGGCCGCGAGCTGCCCGAGCGCATGGCGCGCGATTGTGCGGCTGACGCCAAAACGTTCGCCAAGCGCATCCTCGGGCAGCTTGGCGCCAGGCTCCAGCGCCTGCTCGATAATCGCGCGACGCAACGCACGGCAGATCGTCCCGACCTTGTCTGACGAGCCGTTCTCGCCCCTGTCACGCGCCATCGCCGGTCATCCGTTTCGACGGCCCGTCTTAGCGCTTAGCCGGCCCGCTTCGCAATGCATGCGGTGCGGAACTTCGCGCCACCAGGCGCTGGGGCACGGCGTGGGAGCGTCTCGACGGCAACTGGCCTAAGTTCAGTTGCCCATCGGATACAGAATGGCATTGCAATTGCATGCACTTTCTTATGAGCCAAGCCCATACGAAATGCGCGATCGTCAAGGGCGCGCCGCCCGAACCTGCTTCGCCGACGCGCGCGGCGCTGGCGGTCGAGTTGTCGCAGACCTCCGTGACCTTCGGCAGCGGAGCAAGCGCCGTGCCGGCGCTCTCCGAGACGACGATGCGCATTCCCGACGGCGAGTTCGTCGCGCTTGTCGGACCGTCCGG
Organism: Allobosea sp. TAB14; assembly: GCF_052113865.1. NCBI lineage: Bacteria > Pseudomonadati > Pseudomonadota > Alphaproteobacteria > Hyphomicrobiales > Alloboseaceae > Allobosea > Allobosea sp. TAB14. Next base: position 19,182 of record NZ_JBFRDQ010000014.1, read on the forward strand.
TTGCGGCAAGTCGACGATCCTGCGGCTGGTCAGCGGCCTGGTGCAGCCGACTACSGGCGCCGTCATCGTGGGCGGSCGCGAGRTCGCGGCGAAGGCGCTCAGGATCGGCATGGCCTTCCAGAACCCGACCATGCTGCCCTGGCTGACGATCGAACAGAACGTCATGTTGCCGCTGAAGATCGTCGAGCCTTTTCGCTCGCGTTTCCGGCAGGAAAAACGCGGCAGCTTCCGCGACAAGGTGCATGGGCTGCTCGCCCAGGTCGGGCTCAGTGGATTTGCCGGCAAATATCCCTGGCAGCTCTCCGGCGGAATGCTCCAGCGCGCCAATCTCTGCCGGGCCCTGATCCACGAGCCGCGCATGCTGCTGCTCGACGAGCCCTTCGGCGCGCTCGACCAGTTCACCCGCGAGGAGCTCTGGGCGATCCTGCAGGAGCTCTGGCTGGCGCATCGCCCGACCGTGCTGCTGGTGACGCACGACCTCCGCGAGGCCGGCTTCCTGGCGAGCCGGATCTGCGTGATGAGCGCCCGGCCCGGCCGCATCCTCGACGACAGCCCTGTCGAATTCGCGCGGCCGCGCAGCATCGCCATGACCTTCGAGCCGGATTTCGTGGCGCTGAACCAGCGCCTGCGCGAGCTGATCGTCGATGCCCGCGCAGTCCAGACAGCAGGGAGCGCCTGACATGTCCATCAATCTGAAGCGGAGGTTCTGGGCGGCCGGGCTGATCCTGCTGTTCTTCGTCGGCTGGGAGCTGTTCTGCGTCATCTCAGGCATGTCGGACCTGATCCTGCCGCGGCCGAGCCAGGTCCTCGCGACGCTGGTGCAGCGTTTCCCGGTCCTGTGGCCGCATATCCTCCAGACACTCGCGACGACGATGCTCGGCTTCGTCCTCGGCGTGGCGCTCGGCGTCGTGCTCGGCGCGATCATCGGCGTCTCGCGCACGGCCTACGACACCGCTTACCCGCTGCTGATCGGCTTCTCGTCGATCCCGAAGGTCGCGGTGGTGCCRATCTTCGTGCTCTGGTTCGGCTCGGGCACGGTGCCCGCCGTGCTGACCTCGCTCTCGATCTGCTTCTTTCCGATCGTCGTGAACATCGCCACCGGCCTCGCCGCCACCGAGCCCGAGATGGAGGACGTGCTGAAGGCGCTCGGCGCCAGCAAGTTCGACATCCTGTGGAATGTCGGTCTGCCGCGCACGATGCCGTTCTTCTTCGCCTCGCTGAAGGTCGCCATCACCTACGCCTTCGTCGGCACGGTGCTGGCGGAGACCGTCGCCTCCAATCGCGGCATCGGCAACGTGATGATGACCGCATCCTCCAATTTCAACGTGCCGCTGGTCTTCGCCGGGCTGTTCATCCTCGCGGGGCTCGGCGTCGCGCTCTACGTCGCCTTCTCGCTGATCGAGATGCGCGTCACCGGCTGGGCCACCCGCAAGAACGATTTCGCCGCCGCCTGACCACTTCACGAGGGGAGAACAATCATGCTGAAGACGTTCGCTGCGACGCTGCTCACCGGCCTCGCCTTCGCCAGCTCCGTGCTGGCGCAGGAGACCACGGTCAAGTTCACGCTCGGCTGGAAAACGCAGGGCTCCGATGCCGCCTTCTTCGTCGCCCGCGACAAGGGCTACTACAAGGCCGAGGGACTGAACGTCGTGATCGACCAGGGCGAGGGCTCGGGCGCGACCGTGACCCGCATCATGGGCGGCGCCTATGATGCCGGATTCGGCGATGTCAACGCCATCATCCAGAACGCCGCCGCCAAGCCGGGGGAGAACCCGGTCATGGTCTACATGATCTGGAACCGCCCGCCCTTCGCCATCTCGAGCAAGAAGGCGACCGGGATCACCAAGCCGGCCGATCTCGAAGGCAAGACGCTCGGCGGGTCGCAGGGTACGCCGACGACGCGTCTGCTCGAGGTCTTCGCGCGCAAGAACAATGTCGACATGGCCAAGGTCAAGCTGTCGAACATGGCGCCGAACCTCCAGGAGCCGTTGCTGATCAAGGGCGACATCGACGGCGCCCTGATCTTTAACATCACGAGCTATTTCAACCTCGTGCTCAATCGCCAGGACCCGGACAAAGACTTCAATTGGCTGATGTTCGGCGACTACGGGCTCGACCTCTACTCGAACGGCCTGATGGTCTCGCAGAAGCTGATCAAGGAGAACCCGAAGGCGGTTGCCGGCCTCGTGCGCGCCACCAACAAGGCGATGATCGAGATCGCCAAGGATCAGGCACTCGGCATGAAGAGTGTGATGAACTTCGACAACCTCGTCGACGAGAAGGTCGAGAAGCGCCGGTTGCAATACTCGTTCAGCGAGCTGATCGTCTCGCCGGAGATGAAGGAGATCGGCATCGGCGACACCAAGGATGACCGCATGGCACGCGCCATCGGCATCATCGTGGAAGGCTACCAGCTCGCGCGCACGCCGAAGCCGGAAGAGATCTTCTCGCGCCAGTTCCTGCCGCCGAAGAGCGAGCGCGAGCTGGTCTACACGGCGAACTGATCCGGCGGAGCAAACGCCATGACCGAAGCGACCTTTGCGACGAGCCTGTTCAACGGAAGCGAGCTCGTCGCGAACGCTTCGCTTCACCACCAGGACGGCGTGATCGACGCCGTCCTGGTCGATCAGCCTGCGATCTCCGGCCCGCGCCGGCTGGTCATCCCGGCGCTCGTCAACGCGCACGACCATGCCCGGCCGAGCATGACGTCCTTCGGCGCGGCCAACCTGCCGCTCGAAACCTGGATTTTGCGCTCGGCCCTCGGAACGCCGCCCGATCCCTATCTCGCCGCCGCGGTCTCGCTCGCCCGCAGCGCCCGCTCGGGCTGCGGTGCGATGATGGTCCACTACACCCGTCCGAGCGGCACGATGCCGATCGTCGCGGAAGCCCGGCAGATCGCCAAAGCCGCGGCGGATGTCGGCATCCGGATCGCCTTCGCTCTGGCCGTGCGCGACCAGAACCCGCTCGTCTATGGCGAGAGCGCCGCGGTGCTCGATGCCTTGCCAGCCGAGGCGCGACAGCCGGTCGAGGATCTCTTCGTCAGGCCGCCCACGCGGCCCTCGGACTATCTCGATCTGATCGACGAGATCGATGCCGCGATCGCAGGCCCGCTGGTCGATGTCCAGTTCGGTCCGGCCGGCGTGCAATGGTGCTCGCCCGCGCTGCTCGAAGCCATCGCCGAGCGCTCGGCCACGACCGGACGGCGCGTGCACATGCACATGCTGGAGACGATCTACCAGCGCGCCTGGGCCGACCGGACCTTCCCGGGCGGGATCATGCGCTACCTCAAGGAGATCGGGCTGCTTTCCGAGCGCCTGACGCTCGCCCATTGCGTCCATGCACGGCCGGATGAGCTCGACATGATCGCCGAATCCGGCGCGACGATCGTCACGAATTTCAGCTCGAACCTGCACCTGCATTCGGGCCTCGGGCCGATCGCGGAGGCTCATCGGCGCGGCTGCGCCATTGCGGTGGGCGTCGACGGTGCGGCCCTGGACGAGGATGACGATGTGATCCGCGAGATGCGCCTCGTCCAGCTCGCTCATGACGGGCTCGGCTTCAGGCGCAACTGGAGTCGTGCCGAATTCCTCGGGCTCGCCATTCGCAATGGCCGACGGGCAACCGGAGCGCCGGGCTCCGGCGAGCTCGTCGCGGGCGCTCAGGCCGATTTCACGGTGATCGACCTGGACTATCTCGATCGCGACGCGATCATGCCTGTCGACCCCCTCGACCTGCTATTCGCCCGCGGCAACATCGATTGCGTGCGCGATGTCGTGGTCGCCGGACGCTGTATCGTTCGCGATGGTGAACCAACCGGCATAGATTTCACGGCGCTTCAGGCGGAACTCCGGCAAATGTTTCGGAGCCATTTGCCGGGTTTCCGAAAGATGCAAGCAGCTTGGCCGGCCCTGGCCGACGCGACGGCTCATTGGTTCGAGCATGTGGGCTGCGGCTGTTAGCACCGGCATCGCCCTGGCCGGGCGGTGACCGTCTTGCCGCATCGGCCGATCCTGCGGAACCCCGGTTGCGTCAGGCGCAGGCCTTACATGCTGGCTTGGGGCTTCGTGCCGCGGCGCGAGGCCGTAGATTTCCAGGCGGGCCGTCAGCGGGCGAAGCCGATCTTTGGCAATTTGGACGGAGAGCAAGCATGTCCCTCGACCCTGCCCTGCGCGACAGGATTCTCGCTGCCGTCGATGAGGGCTTCGACGAACAGGTTCGCTACACGCAGGATCTCGTCCGCTTCGCCTCGACGCGCGGGCAGGAGCATACCGTCCAGGATTTCGTCTTCCGGGCGATGAAGGACCGCGGCTTCACCATGGACCGCTTCGCGATGGACCGGGAGGCGATTGCGGCCCATCCGGGCGGTGCGCCCTTCTCCGACAGCCATTCCGAGGCTCCGATCGTCGTCGGCATCCATCGTCCGCGCACGGAGCGGGGGCGCTCGCTCATCCTCCAGGCCCATGTCGACGTGGTTCCGGCCGGGCCGCGCGACCAATGGACTCACGCCCCGTTCGACCCGGTGATCGAAGGCGACTGGATGTATGGCCGTGGCAGCGCCGACATGAAGGCCGGGGCCGGAGCGAACCTGGCCTGCCTCGACGCGCTCMGGCGCATYGGCCTGCAGCCGGCGGCGACGGTCTAYGTSSARTCGGTGGTCGAGGAGGAATCGACCGGYAACGGCGCGCTGATGACSCATCTGCGSGGCTACCGCGCCGATGCGGCCCTTATCCCCGAACCGGAGCAGGAGATGCTCGCCCGCGCCAATATCGGCGTGCTCTGGTTTCAGTTTGAGGTGCGCGGCGTGCCGGCCCATGTCCGCGAGATGGGGACTGGCGCGAACGCCATCGACGCCGCCTATCGCGTCGTTGCCGCGCTGCGGAAATTGGAGGAAGAATTCAACGCCGAGAAGGCGGGGCGCCCGCATTTCGAGGACGAGCCGCACCCGATCAACCTCAACATCGGCAAGATCGAGGGGGGCGACTGGGCTTCCTCCGTGCCGTGCTGGTGCCGCGTCGATTGCCGTGTCGGGCTCTATCCCGGTGTGACCGCGGAGGAGACGGCCCGGCGTATCGAAGACTGCATCCGTGCCGTATCCCGTACCGATGCCTTCCTCGCCAACAATCCCCCCAAAGTGACCTTCAACGGCTTCTGGGCACAGGGCTACGTGCTCGAGCCGGGCAGCGAGGCCGAGGCCGTTCTTGGCCGGGCGCATGAGGCCGCCATCGGCAAGCCGCTGAAATCCTTCATGACGGCGGCCTATCTCGACGCCCGCGTCCATGCGCTCTACGACCGGATTCCGGCGCTCTGCTACGGCCCTTCGGGTGAAGGCATCCACGCTTTCGACGAGCGGGTGAGCCTCGCCTCGGTCAAGCGCATCACCGGCGCCATAGCGCTGTTCGTGGCGGAATGGTGCGGCGTCGAGAGCCTGAAAGACTGAATGGCTCTCAGGCCGCCGTCACATGCACGGGCGGCCGCCTGCTATCGTTCCAGCGACCTCCCAGCGCGCGCTCGATCTGCGCCGCGAGCTGCAGCAGCAGGCCGTCGCCGGCCTGCCGTGCCTGCGCCTGGATGCCGAAGGGCAAACTGCTCTCCTGCCGGCCCATCGGCATCGAGAGCCCCGGTATGCCGCAGAGATTCGACAGCGGCGTATAGACGAAGAACTTCCAGAGATGGCCGAACCAGTCGAGCACATCGGGATTGTCGCTGATGGTGAGGTATTCGGTGGCGCCGATCTTGGGCGTCGGCAGCGCCGTGATCGGGGTCAGGATGATATCCCATTCCTCGAAGAAGGCGCCGAAGGCCCGCGCCGTGCTGTTGAACACCGCCTGCATCCGGTAGCGCTCGGCATAGGACATCTCCTTGCCCGCCTCCCAGATGCGAATGTTCATCGGCTCGATCAGCCCCTCCGGGGGGCGTTGCAGGCCGCGCGTCTCCAGAAGGCCGGCGATGACCTGTGCGAAGTTGCTGATGTAGCAGGTGGTCTGCGCGGCGAAGGCGGCGCGCAGATCGGCCTCCGGCAGGGCCCAGTCGACATGGTGGCCGAGTTCCTCGAGGAAGCGCYCGGCCTTCTCCAGTTCGGCGACGATGGCTGGCGTGGCGCGATAGTCGCCCCATTCATGCGAGAGGGCGATGCGCAGGCGGCCCGGATCGCGTTTGATAAGCTGCGTATAGGGCTCGGGCGCGGTCCAGTAGGGCATGAACTCGCCTGGTGCGCCGCCGCGGCAGGCGTCGACGAAAGCGGCGGTGTCGCGCACCGAGCGGCTCTGGCAGCCTTGCGTCGAGACAAAGCCGGAGATGTCCGAAAGGTTGGGCGCGATCGAGAACACGCCGCGCGAAGCCTTCAGCCCGATATTGCCGTTGAAGCCGGCCGGGATGCGGATCGAGCCTCCGCCGTCGGTCGCATGCGAGAGCGRCACGGCGCCGGCTGCCACCATCGCCGCCGTCCCGGCCGAAGAGCCGCAAGTGGTGTAGTCCGTGTCCCAGGGATTGCGGGTGACGTAGACTGCCGGGTTCTCGGCCGAGCTGCACACGCCGAATTCGGGCGTGGTGGTCCGACCCATCAGGTTGAGGCCCGCCTTGCGCATGCGCGCTGTCAGCCAGGCATCGGCCGCCGGACGATTGCCGCGCATGAAGAGCGAGCCCTGCTCCTGCAGCCTGCCCTTCAGTGTGGGACCCAGGTCCTTCATCAGGAAGGGCACCCCGGCGAAAGGGCCGGCAGGGTCCAACCCGTCGCTCAGCGGATCGGCGACCACATCCTCGAAGACCTCCACCACGGCGCTGAGCAAAGGATTCGTCTTCGCGATGCCCGCGGCCGCCTGCCGCGCCAGCTCAGCCGGCGTCAGCTCACCATTGCGCACCCGCTCGGCGAGGCCAACTGCGTCGTGGGAGGCCCATTCCTCCCAGCTCATCGCCAGGGTCATGACGTCGTCTCCAGCTTGTCGCCGAATATCCGCTTCAGGCCTCGCCGGTGGCGAAGTCGCGGCCGGGTGCAGCCTCGATCAGGCTACGCGTATAGGGGTGGGCGGGGGCGGCGAAAACATCGGCCGTGCGGCCCTGCTCGACCACCAGGCCTTTCTCCATCACCACCAGCCGGTCGCAGATCTGCGCGGCGACCCGCAGGTCGTGGGTGATGAACAGGATGGCGAGGTCGAAGCGCTTCTGCACGTCGTCGAGCAAGGCGAGCACCTGCTTCTGCACGGAGACGTCGAGCGCCGAGACTGCCTCGTCCGCGATCAGGATCTCCGGCTCCATGGCGAGCGCACGGGCAATCGCGATGCGCTGGCGCTGGCCGCCGGAGAATTGGTGCGGATAGCGCGAGAGCGCGGAAGGCTGCAGGCCGACGAGTTGCATCAGCTCGCGGGCCCGTGCCAGCGCCTTCGCCCGCGGCTGCCCGAAATTCACGGGGCCTTCGATGATGGATTCGCTCACGGTAAGGCGCGGATTGAGCGAGCGGAACGGATCCTGAAAAACCACCTGGATCTTGCGCCGGTAAGGTCGCAGGCGTCGTTCGGAAAGCCCGGCGATGTCGATGTCGGGGACGAGGATCTGGCCCTCGCTTGGCGGCATCAGCCGGGCGACGCAGCGCGCGACCGTGGTCTTGCCCGAGCCGGATTCCCCGACGATGCCGACCGTCTCGCCGCGCCGGACCCGGATGCCGACATCCGCGGCGGCCCGGACGACGCGTTCCTTCTTGAACAATCCGCGCGAGCGGTAGGTTTTGCCGAGGCCGGCCGTCTCCAGGGCGATCGGCCCTGTCGGCTCCGGGCGCTGCGCCGGTTTCAGGACCGGCACGGAGGCGATCAGCATGCGGGTGTAGGGATGCTGGGGGGCGCGCAACACCTGCGCCGTCGGCCCCTGCTCGACGACGCGGCCCTTCTCCATCACCACGACGCGGTCGGCGATCTCGGAGACGACGCCGAAATCATGGGTGATGAACAGCACGCCCGTGCCGCGCCGCTCCTGCATTTCCTTGATGAGCTTGAGGATCTGCGCCTGCGTCGTGACGTCRAGSSCMGTCGTCGGCTCGTCSGCGATCAGCAGGGCTGGGTCAAGGATCAGCGCGGCGGCGATCATGACGCGCTGGCGCTGCCCGCCCGAAAGCTGGTGCGGGTAGGAGGCATGCAAGCGCTCGGGATCGGGCAGGCGCATCGCCTCCAGCATGGCGAGCACCTTCGCGCGCCGCGCCGGCTGGTCGAGATCGGTATGGATGCGCAGCACCTCCTCGATCTGGTCGCCGATGGTGAGCACCGGGTTGAGCGCGGTCATCGGCTCCTGGAAGATCATGGCCATGCGGTCGCCCCGCAGCGCGCGCAGGCGCTGCGGCGTGGCGGCGAGCAGGTCCTCGCCCTCCAGCCGGATCGTCCCTGCCACGGGCTTCAGCACCCTGGCCAAGAGGCCCATCACCGAGAAGGCGGTGACGGATTTGCCCGAGCCGGATTCTCCGACGACGCAGACGATCTCGCCCTTGCCGACCGCGAGCGAGACGCCTTCTACCGCATGGTTGCGGTCGCCGCCGCCGGGCAGGGCGATGGTGAGGCCCGAGACCTCGAGGACGGGGGATGCCTCGTTGCTCATCGGCCGGCCATCTTCGGATCGAGCGTGTCGCGCAGGCCGTCGCCGAGGATGTTCACGGCGAGCACCGTCAGCCCCAGGAAGATGCCGGGATAGAGGATGTTGTGCGGGAAGACCCGGAAGAGGTTGCGCCCCTCGGCCATGATGTTGCCCCAGCTCGGAGTCTCCGGCGGGATGCCGACGCCGAGGAAGGACAGGATGGCTTCGACGAGGATGGCGGAGGCGGCGATGAAGGTGCCCTGCACGATCAGCGGCGCGGTGGTGTTGGGCAGGATGTGGCGGATCATCAACTTGGGCACACGCGTGCCGGCCATGATCGCCGCCTCGACATAGGGCTCCTCGCGAACCGAGAGCACGATCGAGCGTACCAGCCGCACCACGCGCGGGATCTCCGGCACGATGATCGCGATGATGACCGCCGTCAGCCCGGCCCGGAACAGAGAGACGACCGCGATGGCGAGCAGGATGCCCGGTATCGCCATCAGCCCGTCCATCACGCGCATGATCGGCCCGTCGAGGATGCGCACATAGCCGGCGACGAGGCCGATGACGAGGCCGATCGCGATGCTCGCCAGCGCCACTGCGATCGAGATCGCCAGCGAGATCCGGGCGCCGTAGACGACGCGGCTGTAGACGTCCCGCCCGAGCGAATCGGTGCCCATCCGGTAGGTGAATGTCGAGCTCGTGCCGTCATCGGCGCGGATGGTGCGCTCGAAGCCCGGCTTCTTGTTGCGCGCGACGGGATCGATCGCGGTCGGATCGACAGTCCCGAGCTGCGGCGCCAGCAGGGCGATCAGCGTCATCACCACCAGGACGACGCCTCCGATCAGTACGGAAACATTGGTCAGTAGCCGGCGCAGGATGCTCCGCCCGGAGGGAGCGGGCTCGTCGGCGACCGGGGCCAGCAGGGTCGGCTCGGCGCTCAATAGCGGATCCTCGGGTCGAACAGGCTGTAGGTCAGGTCGATCAGCAGGTTGATCCCGACATAGATGCCGGAGAACAGAAGGATGACGGCCTGGATGGTGGGATAGTCGCGCGCCAGCACGGCATCGACGGTCAGCCGGCCGAGACCGGGGATGGCGAAGACGCTCTCCGTCACTACGACCCCGCCGATCAGCAGCGCGATGCCGATGCCGACCACGGTGACGATCGGCACGGCCGCGTTCTTCAGCGCGTGGCGGAACAGGATCTTGCGCTCGACCTGCCCCTTGGCGCGGGCGGTGCGGATATAGTCCTCGTTCAGCACCTCGAGCACGCTCGCCCGCGTCATCCGCGCGATCAGCGCGATGTAGATCACCGAGAGCGTCAGCGCCGGCAGCACGAGCCGCTGCAGATAACCACCGAACCCGGCCGAGATCGGCTGGTAGCCCTGCACCGGGAACCAGCCCAGCGTGATCGCGAAGAGATAGATCAGCAGGTAGCCGATCACGAAGACCGGTATCGAGAAGCCGAGCACCGAGAAACCCATCACGATGCGGTCGATCCAGGAGCCGTGCTTGTAGGCGGCGAGCACGCCCAGCGGGATCGCGACGCAGATCGCGATCAGGATGGTCGCGAAGGCAAGCGACAGCGTCGGCTCGATGCGACCGAGGATCAGCTCGGAGATCGGCTTCTTGAAGAAGAAGGATTCGCCGAGATTGCCCGAGAGTAGATTCTTCGCCCAGATCGTGAACTGGGCGAGAATCGGCTGGTCGAGCCCGAGCCGGTTGCGCACCAGCGCGATCTGCTCCGAGCTGGCGTTGTCGCCGGCGATGACCGCTGCCGGGTCGCCCGGCGTCAGCCGCAGCATCAGGAAGACCAGCACGGCGACGATCACGAGGACCGGGATCGCCGCCAGCAGGCGCCTCAGAATGTAGCCGAGCATCAGGACGGCTTCCCGGAAAGGAGCAAGCGCATCCGGCTCACTTCTTCTCGACGTTCCAGAAGACCGGCGCCGGCGCCGTCAGGATGCCGGTGATGTTCTTCCGGGCCGCGATCGGCACGTTGTACTGGCCGAGATGGACATGGGTCACCACCTCGCGCCAGCGGACCTGCACGGCTTCCGCAATCGCCTTCTGCTTCGCCGGATCGGGCTCGCGGGCGAAGTCGTCGCGCAGCTTCTCCATCTCCGCATCGCAGGGCCAGCCGAAGGCGGCCTTGTCGCAGCTCGCATTGAAGAAGCCGGCCATGACGGGGTTCAGGATATCGGCCGAGACCCAGGAGGTCTGCATCAGGTTCCAGCCGCCCTTGTCGATCGGATCCTTGCGGACGCGTCGCGAGACCACCGTCTGCCAATCCGAGGACTGCATGTCGACCTTGAAGCCGCCCTTCTCGAGCAGTTGCTTGGCGACCGGGCCGAGATTGGTCAGCGACTGCAGATCGGTCGAATGCAGAAGCACCACCGGCTTGCCGTCATAGCCGGCCTCCTTCAGGAGCTCCTGCGATTTCTTGAAGTTCGATTGGAGCAACCCGTCCATGCCCTTTTCGGAGGCGAGCGGCGAGCCGCAGACGAACATCGCCTTGCAGACCTGATAGTAGTCGGGATTGCCGACGGTCGCTTCGAGAAAGTCCTTCTGGTTCAGCGCGTAGGTCACGGCCTGGCGCACCTTCGGATTGTCGAAGGGCGGCTGCGTGTGGTTGAAGCGCATCGTGTACTGCAGCCCGAGCGGGTTGTAGTTCCACAGCTTGATGTTGCTGTCGTCCTTGAGCAGCGGGATCAGGTCGAAGGCGGGCTGCTCGACCATGTCGATCTCGCCCGCCAGCAGCGCATTGACCGCCTGCTGCTGGTCGCTGACCGCAAGCCATTCGACGCGGTCGATATGGACGACCTTGCCGCCGGCCAGGCCGGATGCCGGCTCGGAGCGCGGCTTGTAGTCCTTGAACTTGGTGTAGACGATCTTGTCGCCGGGCTTCCACTCATCCTGCTTCAGGACGAAGGGGCCGGAACCGATGAACTCGGAGATCTGCGTGTTGGGATCGGTGTCCGCGACGCGCTTGGGCATCATGAACGGCACGTTTGAGGACGGCTTGCCGAGGCCGAAGATCAACAGACCGGTCGGCGATTTCAGCCTGACCGTGAAGCTCTTGGCGTCGTCGGCGGTGATCGAGTCGACGAAGGTCATCAGCTTCTGGCCGACCGGATCCTTGGCCGACCAGCGCTTGATCGAGGCGATGCAGTCCTCTGCGGTGACGGGCTTGCCGTCGTGCCAGAGCAGGCCGTCGCGCAGCGTGAACTTGTAGGTCAGCTTGTCCGGCGACTCCGTGAAGGTCTCGACCATCTGCGGCTTGATCTCACCCTTCTCGTCCATCGAGAACAGGGTGTCGTAGATCATATAGCCGTGGTTGCGGACGATATAGGCGGTGGTCCAGATCGGATCGACGATCTTCACGTCCGAATGCATGACGACCTTCATGGTCGTCTGGGCCTGCACCATACTGCTGCCGGCCAGCAACGCTGCCGCCGCGGCAACCATCTTCCAACGCGACATCATAAGGCTGATCTCCCCTCTGGCCGTTTGCCCGGCCGGCTTTGCCGATCGTGATGTGCAGGTCGCAAGTGCTGATACTTCGTCTTCTTTTGCCTTTTGTCCGCCTTGCCGTTCCGCCTTATGCAGGCGCCATGCCACGATGCGAAAGGCTCCCCCGTCGAAGCGCCCTGTCAATCGTTCAGGGCGCGAGCCGCGCCAGCAGCCCCGCCATCAACCTGATCCGTCGTGGCAGGCTCTCGATCTCGATATGCTCTTCCAGCGTGTGATAACCAGCCCCCAGCAGGCCGAGCCCGTCGAGGGAGGGGATGCCGGCCGCACCGGTGAAATTGGCGTCGGAGCCCCCGCCGGCCGAGGCGTGGCCGAGCTCCCGGCCCAGTTCGCCGGCGATCTCGCGGGCGAGACCGTAGAGCGCCAGGGTCCCCGCATCCGGCTCCCAGACCGGGCGGGTCACGCCGCGTGTCACGGTGAAGCCGGTGCCGTCCTCCTCGCGGCGGGTGAGAGCGAGCATGCGCTCGACGCCACGGTCGAGATCGGCCTGCCGTTTTGCCATGCTCAGGGCTTCGGCCTTGCAGAGGGTCGGCACGCAGTTGACCCAGCGCCCGCCCTCGATGACGCCGACGGAGAAGGTGCAATCCTCGCCGGTCATCTCCTCGATGGCCAAGAGCTGGCGCGCCATCATGTTGATGGCCGAGCGCCCGTCCTTGAGGCGGGAGCCGGCATGGCTCGGCCGGCCCTCCGCCTGAAGGTTGAAGCGAGCGATGGCGTAGCGGCCGGTGACGACACCGTCGCCCGGCTGGCCCGGCTCCGGCACCAGCACGAAGCGGTCGCGGCGGGCCTGCTCCATGATGATGTCGCGCGTACCCGGGCTGCCGATTTCCTCGTCGCTGGTGTAGAGCACGCTGACCGGCAGGGGCGTCTCGATACCGGCCTTCGCCAGCGCGACGATGGCTTGCAGCCCGGCATAGGCGCCGCCCTTCATGTCGAGGATGCCGGGGCCGTAGCAGCGCGAGCCCTCGCGCCGGAAGGGCAGCGTCTCGAGCGTCCCGACCGGATGCACGGTATCGAGATGCGACATCACCAGGATGCCGGGCTCCCCACGCCGCGGATGTGGAAAGTCGCCGCGTACGCAGTCGCCCAGGCCGGGCGGTCCGGGGATGCGGGTGATCATGGCGCCCGCCGCCGCCGTCTCGGCCGCTGCGAGGTCCATCATGCGGTTGACGGCGGCGGGATCGAAGGTCGGGCTCTCGCACTCGATCCAGGGCTTGAGCCCTGCGAGCAGGACCTCGCTGTCGAGCGGCAGGGTGCGGAGATCCATCGCCGCCCGCCTCAAGCCGCCGCACGCGTCTCGACGATGYGCGCCAGCAGGCTCGCCCCAACCGGCAGGATGCCGTCGTCGAGCACATAGGCGGGGTTGTGCACCGGCACGTCCCCGGCATGGCCGACCCAGGCATAGGCGCCGGGCACCACGCGCAGCATGTCGGCGAAATCCTCGCTGCCCATCATCGCCTTCGGCTCGGTCAGCACGTTCGCGCCGCCGACGATCTCGGTGGCGACCTCCGCCATCG